>CAOJLW010000251.1 GCA_948438565.1 uncultured Lachnospiraceae bacterium
ACAAAAATTAAAAGTAGGTATTTTAGGCGGTACAGGAATGGTTGGGCAGAGGTTTATTTCCCTTTTGGAAAATCATCCGTGGTTTGAGGTGACGACGATTGCCGCCAGTCCGAATAGCGCAGGCAAGACATATGAAGAAGCTGTAAGCGGCCGCTGGAAAATGGATACGCCGATGCCGGAGGCGGTAAAAGACGTCATAGTCAAAGACGTCCATGCAATCGAAGAAGTGGCGTCGTCCGTTGATTTTGTATTCTCCGCTGTGGATATGACCAAAGAAGAGATCAAACAGATCGAAGAAGCATATGCGAAAACAGAGACGCCGGTCGTTTCCAATAACAGCGCGCACCGCTGGACGCCGGATGTGCCAATGGTGGTGCCGGAGATTAATCCGGAGCATATGCAGGTCATTGCATACCAGAAAAAACGTCTGGGCGTTAAGCGGGGGTTTGTCGCAGTGAAGCCAAATTGTTCGATTCAAAGCTATGCTCCGGTATTAACGGCCTGGAAGGAGTTTGAACCTTATGAAGTCGTTGCCACCACATATCAGGCGATATCCGGCGCGGGCAAGACGTTTGCGGATTGGCCCGAGATGGAGGGCAATATTATCCCCTATATCGGCGGTGAGGAAGAAAAGAGTGAAAAAGAGCCGCTGCGGATTTGGGGAGAGATCAAAGACGGCGTGATCGTGCCGGCCAGCAGTCCGGTGATAACCTGTCAGTGTATCCGCGTTCCGGTGTTAAACGGCCATACGGCGGCTGTGTTTGTAAAATTCCGCAAAAACCCAACCAAGGAGCAGCTGATTGCGGCGCTTATGGATTATCAAGGCGTACCGCAGGAATTAAAACTGCCAAGCGCCCCCAAGCAGTTTATCCGTTATTTGCATGAGGACAACCGGCCGCAGGTAGCGCTGGATGTGAACTATGAAAACGGTATGGGAATAAGCGTTGGCAGACTGCGGGAAGACCATGTATATGACTGGAAGTTTGTCGGCTTATCTCATAATACAGTGCGCGGAGCAGCCGGAGGAGCGGTTTTGTGCGCAGAGCTTTTAAAGGCTCAGGGGTATATTGCTGCAAAATAAAAGATTGGGGGAATAGGATGATACAAAACACAGCGGCGCTTAGAGGGTTAAATGGCATTTATGCAAAACCGGGAAGCCAGATCGTGGTCTTTTATGGAAGGGAAGGCTGCGGCAAAGAGCTTTATATCCGGCATTTCCTGAAAGGGAAAGCATTCTTTTATTACCGTGCGAGGGAAATATCCGCAGAGGAGCAAAAGCGGGTATTTTTATCCGAGGTAATGAAACAATACCATATCGATCCGGAAGAAGCGGAATTTGATCTGGACATTTGTTTTCGGCAGATGCAGGCGAAGGACGGCAGCAAGCTTGTGATCGTGATGGATGAATTTGAACACTTGATCCGGAAAAATTCTGAGTTTTTGGAAAGCTTTATGAAGCTTCGGCAGGAGTCTGCGGACGGCGGCGCCGTTATGCTCCTGCTGTGCAGCTCGTCGCTGGTTTTTGTAGAGCATAAAATGGCCCCGCTGATGGGAAAAAGTTTTTACGAGATAGATACGATACATAAAATAGCGGAAATGAATTTTATTGACGTTGTACGCGCATTTCCACAGACTCCGGTCAGTGAATGCGTGCAATTGTACGGCGTGCTTGGCGGCATACCGTCTTATTTAAAACGCTGGGACGCCGGCAGAGACGTAAAAGACAACATATGTCGCAATATCCTCTCCTGCAACGGCAGTTTGTTTTTAGAAGCGGAGCGGTTTCTGCGGATGGAGCTGCGTGAATTGTCCGTTTATCATACGATTTTGACTGCGATGGCCGCCGGATATTCAAAATTAAACGAACTGCATAAATATACCGGATATTCCAGGGCAAAAGTCAGCGTCTATCTCAAAAATCTGATGGAATTTGACGTCATAGAAAAAGTCGTTTCGTTTGAAACCGGCAGGGAGGAAAATGCGCAAAAAGCCGTGTATCGAATCAAGAATACGCTGATTCATTTTTGGTTCACCTTTGTCTTTCCCCATTTATCCGATCTGTATCTGTTTCAGCCGGAGGAATTTTATGAACTGCATATTGCGGGCGATTTGGACAGATATCTGGAACGTTATTTTGTATGTGTGTGTATGGAATATATGAAATTGATGAACCGGGCGGGAAGGTTGCCGATCCGGATTCATAAGATGGGGACCTGGGTGGGAAAACAGGGTACGATTGATATCGTGGCGCAAAATTCCATTCGGGAAAAAATCGTGGGAATCTGCAATTGGTCAAAAGAAAAAATGCCGTATTCATATTGCGAGAAGCTTGAAATGCTGATGGGACAGGCGCATATAAAAGCAAATCATTATTTTTTGTTTTCCGGTAAATCGTTTGATCCGGCATTGCGTAAGCTGGCCGAGCAGGATCAACGATATACCCTAATCGATATGGCACAATTATAGAAAGAGGATCCGACTGATGGCAAAAGCATTATATATAGCCGAAAAGCCAAGCGTGGCGCAGGAATTTGCCAAAGCGCTGCATATGGATATGAAAAGCTATAACGGTTATCGGGAATCTGACACTGCGGTTGTAACCTGGTGTGTCGGTCATTTGATCTCTATGAGCTATCCGGAGGCATACGATCTCAAGTATAAAAGATGGAGCCTGGCTACACTGCCGTTTATTCCGGAAGAGTTTCGATATGAGGTGATTGGCAGCGCGAAAAAGCAGTACGAAATTGTAGCGGGACTGCTGCAGCGGGATGACATAGCGACGATTTATGTCTGTACGGACTCCGGACGGGAGGGCGAATATATTTACCGTTTAGTGGAACAGATGGCGGGCGTGCAGGGCAAACAGAGAAAGCGGGTCTGGATCGATTCCCAGACCGAAGAGGAGATTTTACGCGGCATCCGGGAGGCAAAGGATCTTTCCGCATACGATAATCTGGCGGCAAGCGCGTATCTGCGCGCAAAAGAAGATTATTTGATGGGAATCAATTTTTCCAGACTGCTGACGTTAAAATATGGCGACGCGATCGCTTCCTATTTGCATGAAAAGTATGCGGTGATATCCGTGGGACGTGTGATGACCTGTGTGCTGGGCATGGTGGTGCGCCGGGAACGCGAAATCCGGGATTTTGTCAAAACGCCGTTTTACCGTGTGCTTGCGCGGCTGAATGTGCAGGAAGGGACGATAGACGCCGAATGGCGCGTAAACCCCGCTTCCCGTTATTTTCAGTCGCCAAAGCTTTATAAGGAAAACGGGTTCTTAAAAGAAGAGACCGCAAAGGAGTTGATCGCGTCTCTTGCCAATCTGCCAATGCTGGTGGAAAAAGTGGAAAAGCGTAAAGAGACAAAAAATCCTCCGCTGCTTTATAATCTTGCGGAGCTGCAAAACGACTGCGCCAAATTTTTTAAGATCAGTCCGGATGAAACGCTTGCCATTGTACAGGAATTATATGAAAAAAAGCTGGTTACGTATCCGAGAACGGACGCCAGGGTTTTGTCTACAGCCGTTGCCAAGGAAATTGAAAAGAATATCAGCGGTCTATTTAAGATTGCGGGGATTCGGCCGTTTGTAGAGGAAATTTTGCAGACAAACGCCCATCAGGGCATTGCGCGTACCCGTTATGTCAATGATAAGCAGATTACCGATCACTATGCGATTATTCCTACCGGACAG
>CAOJLW010000252.1 GCA_948438565.1 uncultured Lachnospiraceae bacterium
GCCATATTTTAATCCACTGACTGCAATATGATCGTCTTTTGCAGATACGACGGCAGAGTCCGAATTCACGTCAATGCCTTTTTGAGTCAGCTTACCCTGATTACCCGCATAAAGCCTTACGGTATAGGTATATTCCTGTTCTGCCGCCACAGCAGTCTGTCCGTTTGTCAACAGGATAATGGAAAGGATCAAGAAACCTACGCGTATATATTTCCAAAACTGCATATTATCCCCTCCTTCTCCCGGTTTCTAACTCCGCATCCTCTTCCCGCTCCGATCTAAAGCGCACAATTGCCACTGCCAAAAGCACAAATCCGGAAGCAAACATCAATGCTACATATAACATAATCTGCGTATCGTCGCCTGTCTTTACCGCGCCCCGACTGCCCCTTAACGTCTCTTCACTCACATTCGGCGCCTGTGTGGCAGTCGTTACCAATTCGGTTGCAAAATCCATCTGTAGTCTGGCCAGCGTATTCTGATAATCGTTGACCAATGTTTCGCCATCTAAAGCCACTTTTAATTTGACCGTGCCTGACTGGCCGTCGCCCAGCCGTTCCAGGTAAAAATAATCGTCCAATGTCTTTGTCGCGCCATGCAGACCCACGCCGTTGATTTTACCGTCCCCGCCAAATTTCTCACTGGAATAAAGCGTTGTTGTCTGCCCTTTGGAATCCGTATAATTCAGCAGATAGTCGTATGCGCCGCCTGCCGCGTCTCCGGCGTCCTCTAAGGCCTCAAGCACTTCATTTTTCATATACCAATCCGCCTGGCCTTTAAATGTATTTTTTATGGTAACTGTCAGTTCCACGGAATCTCCAGGCTGCATGGAATTAGCTTCGTCGCTCATATTTGCAGACGTAAAGTTACTGTCCATCTTCTTGCCGTCAAATGTCACCTGCCATCCGGACGCCCCTTTTCTGTCCTCAGCCATTGCCGTAACGGAGGATACCAGGGTTAAAATCAAAACCGCCGCCAGGCTTAAGGCTTTCAATTTTTTCTTCATTTTCCCTCTCCCCCTTTACAAGATGCCAAGTTCGGATGCATCCACGCCCCATGCGCTTCGAATTGCATCCTGTGCGTTGTGCGTCTGTACCGCGTCTACTTCTACATCTACATGGAATTCTACGCCGTCATATTTATAGGTCGTGGTAATGGTATTTCCGTTTGTCTCTACATTTGCCTCAGCGGCCACTTTTCCGTCTATACGGATGGTATCTGCAAAAGCTTTTGTTTCCTCTCCGGAACGCAGGATGCCTTTGTAAAACAGCTCCATACATTCTGCCGTTTCATTCGGATTTTTCACCCATTGCCTGGTATTGGCCAGATTTAAATCAATCAAATCCGGTGAAAGCGTCGTCAATTTCTGTCCGTCCTTCATCCAATATCTGTAAATGCGGACGCGTACATATTCATCAATCGTCCCACTGTTTTTTACCGACAGCTTTTCGTCATATTTTTTGTTGAGCGCCAGCTTTTCATTTTCCCCAAGCATCTTTTGCAGCAATGCGCCGCTTGTGGAATCTCCGCCTTTATTGGTGCGAACCCTCCATTCGTCCTCGTCATAATCCCGGCTGCTTACGATTTCCCCGTTTTCTAACAAGCTTACGCCTATCTGGTCAACGGTAATTTCCGCTATATAATTTTCACTGTAATACGTCAAAGCCGCCCGAGTACTTCCAACCGTGCTTCCTAAAAGCAGCAAAATTGCCAGAGCCAGCAGCAGATACGTCACCTTTCTTTTTCTCATGATCCGCTGCCCCCCCTCTCCCTGTCCATGGGCGATGTCCTGGTAATCCGTATAGACGGTGTTCCAATCCGCAGTTGGGTTGCCCGCTTCATCATAGACAACCGGCGTGCACTCCTGCACTACCACCACATTAAAGCTGTCCCGATCAAAATCTTCCGGTAAAGCGCCAATTTTTACATCCAAAATCTCTGTACTGGCTCCTGCGGCAAGAATCGGTCCATAGTACCAATAGCCGTCCGTTTCCGAATACTTCCACAGATTGCCGCTTTCGCTTTTATCCGTAAACGTCACTTGCAGCTGCCCGCTGTGGAATACTTTTACCCGGACATAGCAGTCATTGATCGGCGATGTATTCGTAATCGAAATATGTTTTGTCATATTGCTTACATCTTCATGAATCTCCGTCTGCGACCCCAAATGCACGACCTGACTTCCGCCCGCTGAGACATATGTCGTAAAATATGCCGACACGCCGTTAATCGTCAATGCCGCCAACATACCAAGAGCCGCGGCCGACATCGCAAATACTTTTTTATAGCTTCCCATTCTCTTCATACCTGTCGCAGCTCCTTTCTATTGCCCGGCCGGGGTTGTTGGATTTTCCCAGGACCATCCGCCCTTTCCGTCCGATGCAAAATGATTTGTCACGCCGTAGCCGCCCCGATTCCCGCCGTCATAACGGTTGGTAAACGTCACCGTCGCTTCCTCCGCCGCTCCCGCGCTTACCGCCGCGCCGGACCAGACCAGAACCGTATCTTCCTTTTTGCCTTCAATCGTATAGCTTGCGCCGGAATAAACCTCCGTTACAGTCACTGTGAGGCCAGCCGGAATATGATCCAGCGTAATCGTATTGCTTCCCGCTTCCGTAAAGGTCATACTTTCCACTTCCTCATATTGCGTTACGCCATATGCATCCACGCCTACTATGTGAAATACAAATGTCGTGCGTCCAAGCGTTGCATTAAAATTCTTTAGAATCTTGGTAATATTTAATTTTCCATATTGCGGCACAGCGTCCGGCTTTAAGCCGATTGTAATATCATACATCCACTCGTCGCTCCCTGCCCCTTCCAGCGTATACTGGCTGCTCGGCAGCGCTGTCAGATATGGCGTAAATTGATATTCCAAGGTATAATCCGTATTATATGCCGCGTCTGCCGCCACCAGGTATAACCCCGGTTTTAAATCCGTAATCGCGCCTGTTGCAGTTTTACTGCCCTCCTGCGCCTGAATCGTTGTCGTACCGGAAGCCTCCGTCATAGAAACGCTCCGTAATTTCTCAGCCTGTTCTGCAAGCACGCGCCAGTCATCGGCGGTCACTTCCTCTGGATTGTGATTGATTTTGCTAAAATCCATCTCTGCAAATGCTGTTTCCGGCGTAAACCGCTGGCCTGTCACATCCACATTTGCCACCCGGTATACGGCCAGCGGAATCTCCATCTGGTTTAAATCCTCTAAATAAGCGTCATTGCCTCCGGCAATCCCTCCGGCTTCCACCGATACCGTAAGGCTGCATTTCTGGTTTAAATCAATTTCCTTTGCCGCCTGTGTCTGCATCAGGCCCAGACAAGGCAATGCAAACAACGCTGCCAGAGCCATAACACATCTTCTTCTCACTCGTTTGCTTATCTTCAACTCTTTCCCTCCTCACAGTCCTTTCCTTTTGGCTGCCGTTTCTTTTTTCTGCTCATAATGCGACGCATCATCAGAATGAGAATCGCCGTCACACCAAGGCCAAACAGCAGATACAGCATATAATAGTTCTGAATCGCCTGCACCATCGATTCTACAGGCGTAGAAACCAATTTCCCGTCATAGGGAACCCGATGCCCCCTGACCAACAGGCGATGGCTGTTCACCCCATAAGGCGTGCAAGTAAACAAGGTTACATAATCCTGACCCCTTTCTATTTTAAGCGCCTCTTGCAGTGCA
>CAOJLW010000253.1 GCA_948438565.1 uncultured Lachnospiraceae bacterium
GTCTAAGGGTTTATAGGTATCCCTCGAATAACCTAAATACATTATACAAGGAGAATTTTTATGAAACATTGGAAGAAAAGGCTGGCGTTGCTTTTGGCAGTCGTTTTATCGGTGACCGCCGTGCCGGAAGGGGCATATGCCGCGGCTCTTTTGGGGGATCCGGCAATAGAGGATCCAACCGAAGACCATGTCGAAAAGGCATGGGAGCCTGAAAACGACGAGACAGCCGAGCGGACGCCGGAAGATGCGGCCGGGGAGGAATTGCAGGGAAAAGCAAAAGCGGAAACGGATGGCCAAATGCCAGAAGATCCGGAAGCGGCAAATGGAATAAGCCAGCCGTCTGTGGAGCCGTCCGCTGCTGTAAGAGCCGAATTGGAAGAATCTTTTATTGCCATGACGGCCGGACAGGAGCTGCATCAGACCATTTCGGAACGGAATTATTATATTTTTGCTCCGTCAGAAAGCGGCTGGTATCATTTGGAAATCAAAAGCTCGCAGACAGACAACGCTTTTACGGCGGGGGTTTATCAGACGATTTATTACGAAGGGGATACGGAAAAGAAAAGAACCTATCAGGATTTTAACTATAAAGTATCCAACGTAACCAGAGCGGATCAGGCGATGTGGCTTACCGGTGGGGAAAAATATGTGTTTTACTGTGAAATGAGCCGTTTTGAAGATCCGGACAGCCTGGACGTTTCTTTAAATATCAAACAAGAGGCGATTACCGGCATGGAAGTGGCGTCGCAGCCGTCGCAGCCATCCTCAAAAGCATTTATAGGGACCGGCATGAAGATTAAAATCCTGTTTGGCGATCAGACGGAAAGCGACATTACCGCGTCCGTACAGTGCAGTTATCAGGAAACGGCAGACGGAGTCGCTTCTTCCACCAATACGTTGGTTCAAATTTTAGATTGGAATGGGATAGCCTATGCAGACGGTCAGACGATGGATAAGAACTTGCAGGTTGTTTCCATAGACGGCAGCAGCGATACGTTGGATTTTTCCCAGCTGGAACCCGGAGAGCATACGGTTTCATTTTCGATCGGCAGCTTTACGATGGATACGGCTGTTATGGTATCGCAGGGAAATATTGCGTCCTTAACAGTAGTGGACAAGGACAAGGATACGTTTACGCAGTATTTTGGAGAGTCCTTAGGGGATATCACCGTAAAGGTTACATACAATGACGGCACGCCGGAACAGACTTTAAATTCCTGGGATTTTACACAGTATTTATTGACGGAAACTCAAGGGCCGGATGGAACGATGTATCCGATGCAGACGACGTTGATCGATCAATATCTGACAAGCGGAGGGGATTTTGGCGTCGTGGATGTTACGGTTATGTATCGTGGCGTAACGACAACGTATCCGATTACAATTAACAAAAACCCTTATAACGGCATTTCGGTTCATCCGACCCGCACCATTTATTATGCAGATACCAGTTTTGTCGATTCGCAATATCCGTTCCATTTTTCCGGAGACAAGATGGAAGCCGCCGATGTAGGAAGCGTGACTTTATCCCGAAAAGACGGGCAGGAGGCGGATGTCTTTTCAGGACTTTCGGCCATACCGGGGAATGCCTCTAATGCATATACTTCGTTTGGCCTGCGTCACGACGGGCGGCAGTATTCCGTGATAGATTCCTTTATTGAGGCAGGCGGCCAATATGGGGCAAATCAGGCGACGGTTGCCTATCGGGATTTTCAGACGACGTATCCGGTTGAAATCCGGGAAAATCCCTATGAACGTATTGAAATTGTACAGGAACCCGACAAGAAAGAATATAACCACAGTACGAATACGCAGTATTTAAAAATGGCCGGATTGGTTTTTCGCGCCTATAAACAAGATGGAACGTACGATACCTATACCTATGGAGAGCAAGCCGGAGAAGGAACGGATGTAGGGTCGGATTGGACGCGTTATTTCCGCTATTATACGGATAAAATCAATTGGGATAAGGACTATTGGTACAGTTATGAAGGAGAACGATCGGTTTTCGTAGTGTTTATGGGCTGCCAAACCTCTTTTACGATTCAGGTTACCAAGCCGGATGAGCCAATCAAACCGGAAAAACCTGTATTTACAGCGTTAAAGGTCATCCGGGCGCCAAAACAGACGATGTATTATGTCTGGGAAAAACAGCATGCCTATCATATTTGTCCGGATACCGAAGGCATTGAGCTACAGTTGACCGATACCAAAGGCGTGACGAAAAAATATCGTCCTGGATATTATCCGGGTTTATATGACGATCCAGATGAAAGCGGAGAATATGGATCCTGGTCGGACGTGAATAAGTTAGAATATGATTGGAGCCAGCTGGATTGGTCGACGCCGGGCGTTTATCCGGTCAGCGTATTTGTAGGGGATCTGGAGGATACGTTTGAGGTAACTTTGGTGGATAGTCCGGTGACTTCTTTTAAGCTGATGAGGATGCCGAAAAAAGATACGTATTTCCGCTATGAAGGGGGAAGCATGGATCTGCGTGGAACCGCTTATCAGATCACTTTTGCGGACGGAAGCGTACAGGCGGTTACTCTGTCTAATACCAATACGGAATTATCATTTATTTATCAGAAAAAACACTATCGGATTTTATTGGACTGGAAGAAGGTCAATTCCAGCGGCAACCCGACAATCGGTGAGAATGCGATTGTATTTACGGTTTTTGGGCAGGACTATCAGACGGATCCCATCCAGATCAAGGACAATCCGATACAGTCCATTCAGGTTAAGCAAAACCCGGAAAAAATGGCATATGTCGGCGATGACAGAGAGATTGATTTAAAAGGGGCCGTGTTGGAAATTGTCGATGTAGACGGCACAACAGAAGAAATTGCAGTTACCGAGCATCAATCTTCGATTCTGGTTCCGAAATATAATCGAAGCATTACGGCGCGGTTTCTGGATGATGTTGAAATGACGGAAACGGATACCAGCTATAAAAAGAAACTGATCTTGACCTATATGAATCAAGAGACGCAGATTAGCGTTGAGCCAAATCCGTCTGCCCTCGATCCGCTTGCTCTGACAGACGGCGGTCAGGCTGAGGTCAATCAGAAGGAATGCAAGTATCGGGTATTTTCCTTTACGCCGGAAACCGATCAGCGGATGTACTTATATTGTATCGGCAGCGATATGGACACTGCGCCTTCCGCTACCAATTATATGGTGGATTTTTATGAAGGGGAAAAGAGGGTGATCTCCAATGACCGTGTAGGCGGCTGGAATACGCCGTTTGATACCACAAGGGAATTGACTGCCGGAAAAACGTATTATTTTGTGGTAAGCCAGAAAAATAATATGATAGCTTATGAGCCGGGCGTGCGCTTCCAATGCTATCTGAGTTCAGAGGTTACAAATGAATCTGAACTGGGAGAGATTACGCAATGGAAAGTGATAAATCCAGGCAGAACGGTCTGGTATGATTTTGAACTGAATGCATCTGACCCTGTTTCATCCAATATGTATTTGTCTTTCAATGGAACCGCGCATCAGCTGACCTATCAAAACGGGTGGACAGAGAAAAAATATATTTGGTCCAGTATGGCGGGGACAACGATATGGTACGCCGGAAAAATCCTGTCTGTGGCATGGAAATATGAACAGGCGCAAGATGCATGGAAACCGG
>CAOJLW010000254.1 GCA_948438565.1 uncultured Lachnospiraceae bacterium
GGAGGTGGCGCCGGATCTTAAGACCTGTAAGGCATATATCAGCGTGCTGGGAGACGAGGAAGCGCAGGAAAATACCGTCAAAGGCTTAAAAAGCGCGGAAGGCTATATTCGCAGACAGCTTGCACAGAGCATCAATTTACGGAATACGCCGGAAATCCGCTTTATCTTGGATCAGTCCATAGCGTATGGCGTCAATATGTCCAAACGGATTGACGAGGTCAATCAGGCCGATGCGAAACGTAGGCAAGAAAGTGTGGAACAAGAAAGCGGAGGGCAGGAAGAATGAAAAATTTTGCTTCTGAACTGGCAGGCGCAAAAACGGTGGCCGTTGCAGGCCATATCCGTCCAGACGGGGATTGCGTCGGTTCCTGCCTGGCCACGTATCAATTTTTAAAAGTGCGTTTTCCCGAGATAGAAGCGACGCTTTATTTGGAGCCAATCCCCAATATTTTTAAATTTCTGACAGGAGCGGAGGAGATCGTTCATTCCTGTGAGGAAGATAAAGTATACGATGTGTTTATCGCGCAGGACTGTGGGGATTTGGGCAGGCTGGGCGGCGCTGCAAAATATTTTCAGACGGCGAAAAAGACCATCTGCGTGGATCATCATATCAGCAACGATCAATTTGCGGATGAGAATTATATCTTTCCGGAGGCAAGCTCGACTTCAGAGCTGGTGTATGGGTTGATTGGAGAAGATCAAATTACGCCGGAGATTGCGGAGTGCATATATGTGGGCATCGTTCATGATACAGGCGTGTTTCAGTATTCCTGCACATCGGCAAAGACGATGGAAATTGCTGGAAAATTGATGGATATGGGGATTGATTTTACTGGTATCGTGGATCGGACTTTTTATGCCAAGACGTTTGCCCAGAATCAGATTATGGGCAAAGCGCTTTTGTCCTCCAGGCTTTTTGCCGACGGAACAATCATTGCCAGCGTCGTAACGATGGAAGATATGCGGCAGTATCAGGTGATGCCCAGGCATCTGGACGGTATTGTCAATCAGCTTCGCGTCACAAAAGGCGTGGAAGCGGCTGTGTTTTTGTATGAGACGGAGGACGGCAGCTATAAGGTCAGCGCCCGTTCCAATGGACGTATTAATGTGGCGGAGCTGGCGATGGCTTTTGGCGGCGGCGGCCATGTTCGGGCGGCGGGGTTTTCAATGGAAGGAACGCCAGAGGAGATCATAAAGCGGATTGTAGCCGAGATGGAAAAGCAGTGATAGGGCAGGCAGGATATGGACGGGATTATCAACGTATATAAAGAGGCGGGTTATACTTCCTTTGATGTGGTGGCAAAGCTGCGGGGTATTTTAAGGCAGAAAAAAATCGGCCATACTGGGACGCTGGATCCGGACGCGGAAGGCGTGCTGCCTGTCTGTGTTGGGAAAGCGACGAAGGTATGCGAATATTTGACCCAAAAGGATAAAGTCTATCAGGCGACGCTGCGTCTTGGCGTTACGACGGATACGCAGGATATGTCGGGGCGCATTTTAAGGGAACAGGAACCGGATATTACAACGGAGGCTTTGCTGGCGGCGCTCCAAAGCTTTACCGGCAGGCAAAAGCAGGTGCCACCTATGTATTCAGCGCTTAAGGTCAATGGCCAAAAGCTTTGTGATTTGGCCCGGAAGGGATTGGAAGTAGAGCGGAAAGCGAGGGAAATCGAAGTGTTTTCCATAGAGACGCTTGCGGTTACGCTGCCGCTTGTGACGATAAAAGTGCACTGTTCAAAAGGGACGTATATCCGTACCTTATGTCAGGATATCGGAGACGCTTTGGGCTGCGGCGGCTGTATGGAACAATTGCTGCGTATCAAAACGGCCGGATTTTTGTTGCAGGACGCTTGCCGTCTGCATGAAATCGAAGCGATGGTAAATGGAACGGATGAACAGGGGCGTAAGCTTGCCGATATTGTGACGCCGGTGGAAGAGGTTTTGGCGGAATATCCCAAGGTACAGGCGTTAAGCGAGATGGATCGGCTGCTGCAAAACGGCAATCGGATTCCATTGGAAGGCATTGTATCAGAACAGACGTATGTACCGGGGATCTATCGGGTTTATTTTTCGTATGGCGCGTTTGCGGGCCTGTTTCGTTATGATGCGGCCAGGCGTGGGTTTTGGCCGGAAAAAATGTTTTTATAGCAGATGTTTACGCGGATTGGGAAGAGTGGCATGGAATATATCAAACATACAACAGATTTTTATATTGCAGAGGAAACGGCGGTTTCGCTGGGAAAGTTTGACGGATTGCACAGGGGTCATGGCTATCTGATGGAACGGCTGGAGCGAAAAAAAAAAGCGGGTCAAAAAGCGGTGGTTTTTACATTTGATATCCCGCCAAGGCAGCGGATGGATCCGGGCAGGCCAAGCAAGGCGCTTATGACCAATATTGAAAAAATGCATCTGTTTGCACAGCGAGACATTGATTATTTGATAGAATGTCCGTTTACGGCAGAGATTATGCAGATGTCCCCGGAGGATTTTGTGGATTGGATCGTAGAGCGACTGCATATTCGGGCCTTTGTCGTGGGAACCGATTTTCATTTTGGATATCAGCGGAGAGGGGATTACCGATTGCTGCAAAAGCTGGCCGGCGTATATGGCTATGATGTGGAGGTCGTGGACAAGATACGGGAAAACGGGCGCGATATCAGCAGTTCCTATGTCAGGGAAGAGATTTTGGCCGGCAGGATAGAAAAAGCCAACGCCCTGTTAGGCTATGCGTATTTTGTGCAGGGAGTCGTCGTACACGGAAAGGAAATTGGCAGGACTTTAAAGATACCGACGGCTAATTTGACGCCGGAGCCGAAAAAGCTTTTGCCGCCGTATGGCGTCTATGTGACGAAAACGACGGTTGACGGACAGGCATACGGCGGCATTACAAACGTGGGATGTAAGCCGACCATCCCGGGTCAAAATCCAATAGGGGTTGAGACGCATTTATTTGGATTTGACGGACAGCTTTATGGCCGGGAAATCAAGGTGGAATTTCTGGCGCGTGTCCGCAAGGAAATGCGGTTTGCTTCTTTGGACGCATTAAAACAGCAGATGCAGCAGGATATTGCCTTTGGCCAAAAATACTGGCAGACGGCCATTTTGTGACCGCCTGCCGGTATTTTTTATAAAATTGGTGGAAAACAGGAATAGGAAAGTCTATGAAGCAATAAAAAAATTAGCGGATCATTGTTTGTCGATAGATATGAATTTTAAAGAGAAAAGACATGGAAAAGCGAACATCGTATATGGTTTTTACAAAACGGAACGGATCAAAATTGGTCTTGTCAGATATGAAATGGGATGTTATGATAAATCATAAATCTGGCAGGCGGACTTTCTGTGCGATAGAATCCTGGCATAGGGGATGCAGAGGTCAGAAGCGCTCGAAATGAAAGGATCCTTCATATGATACAAATACGAAATGAAACAGAAGCAGATTATCAGACGGTCGAGGAACTCACCAGAAGAGCATTTTATAATCTTTATATTCCAGGATGTGTGGAACATTATCTGATTCGCGCCATGCGCCAACATCGGGATTTTGTTTCCGCGTTGGATTTTGTGATGGAATTGGATGGGCGGATCATTGGAAATATTATGTATACAAAGGCAAGACTGGT
>CAOJLW010000255.1 GCA_948438565.1 uncultured Lachnospiraceae bacterium
AGCATTTCATCCGCGTTGTAATTGGTAAAGGAAAAACCTTCTCCGGTATTGTCATATTCATTAAACGGCTCGACGGTATCCCGTAAACCGCCAGTCTCCCGGACAATCGGAACCGTACCGTAACGGAAGGAAATCAGCTGCGTCAAACCGCATGGCTCAAATCTGGACGGCATTAAAAATGCATCGGCCGACGCGTATAATTTATGCGCTAAATCGTCGGAATAGCAGATATTGGCAGAAATACGATCCGGATATTTCCAAGCATAATGGCGGAACATATTTTCATACCGCACATCTCCTGTGCCAATAATGACAAACTGCGTGAATTCGTCCGCAATGTAATCCATCATATAATTGATTAAGTCCAACCCCTTCTGATCCGTCAAACGGGAAATCAGACCTATCATATATTTCTTTTTATCGACAGCCAGTCCTAAATCCTGCTGAATTTTGATTTTATTCTGCGCCTTTTTATTCCGGAAATTCTCCGCATTGTAATTGGTGTAAATTTTGGGATCGGTCTGCGGATCGTATACGGTATAATCGATGCCGTTTACAATCCCCTGCATATCAAAATGCCTTGCCGACAACAGACCTTCCAAACCTTCTCCATATTCCATCGTCTGGATCTCATTGGCATAGGAATCGCTCACCGTTGTAATGTAATCCGCATAGACAAGACCGCCTTTTAACATATTGGCGTCTTTTTTGTACTCCAGCTTATCCGGCGCAAAAAGTCCCCTGGCAAACCCGGTTAAACCACGCATCGTTTCGATATCCCATACGCCCTGAAATTTCAGGTTATGGATCGTCATAATCGTCTTAATGCCCCAGAAAAAACCGTCCGCGCTGAATTCATTTTTTAAATATACCGGAATAAATCCAGTCTCCCAGTCATGGCAATGGATCAAATCCGGACGGAAATTCACCTGCGGAAGCATAGACAATACGGCTTTGTCAAAGAAACAGAATTTTTCGATATCATAGCGAATATTGCCATACGGCTGGAAACAGTTGAAATACTCTTCATTATCTATAAAGTAGTATGTAATGCCATCCAGTTCATACTTTAAAATACCTACGTATTTGTCGGTAATGTACTTGCCCGCGCTCATATAAAAATGCGAAACATATTCAAACTGCTGCCGGAAATGCTCCGGAATACAACTGTAATTGGGAAGCACAACTCTGACGTCCCATTCTTCTTTGGAAAATTCCTTTGGTAATGCTCCGCATACATCGGCAAGCCCGCCTGTTTTGATAAACGGGACGCACTCTGATGCGGCAAAAAGTATTTTTTTCATGTAAAAACCCTCCTTATAAATTATACGGCTGCCAATGCCTGCTCTAAATCAGCAATAATATCCTCCGCATTTTCAATGCCGACAGAAAAGCGAATCAGATCCGGACGGACGCCGGCTTCGATCAACTGCTCATCCGTCATCTGCCGATGCGTATGGCTGGCAGGGTGCAGAACACAGGTCCGCGCATCCGCGACGTGCGTCACAATCGCTGCAAGCTGTAGCCGATCCATAAACCCAACCGATACATCCCTTCCTCCTTTTAATCCAAAGGAAATCACACCGCACGTTCCGTTCGGCATATATTTTTGCGCCAGCTGGTAATATTTATTATTTTCTAAGCCTGCATAATTAACCCAGGCAACCTTTTCATGTTCTTGTAGATATCTTGCGACTTTTTCGGCATTTTCACAATGCCGGGGCATACGCAAATGCAGCGTTTCCAGACCGATATTTAATAAAAACGCATTATGCGGAGATTGGATGGATCCCAGATCCCGCATAATCTGCGCGGTCGCTTTCTGGATATACGCAAGCTTTCCGAATTTCTCTGCATATACAATGCCATGGTAAGACTCATCCGGCGTCGTAAGACCTGGAAATTTATCCCGATGCGCTATCCAGTCAAAATTGCCGGAATCCACAATGGCGCCGCCGACGCTCATCGCATGGCCATCCATATATTTTGTCGTGGAATGCGTTACAATATCGGCGCCCCAGGCAAACGGCCGACAATTGATCGGCGTTGCAAAAGTATTGTCAATGATAAGCGGAACCCCATGCCTGTGCGCAATGCCTGCAAAACGCTCAATATCCAACACCACCAGGGAAGGATTAGAAATCGTTTCGGCAAATAACGCTTTGGTGTTGGGCAAAAACGCCGCTTCGATTTCTTCGTCAGAAGCGTCCGGATTGATAAACGTACAGGAAATCCCCTGCTTTTTCATCGTCGTGCCAAATAAATTGAATGTGCCGCCATAAACGGCGCTCGAACAGATAAAATGATCGCCCGCTTCACAGATGTTAAAAATCGCATAATAATTGGCGGCCTGGCCGGATGAAGTCAACATCCCCGCAACGCCGCCCTCTAACGCGGTAATCTTGGCGGCAACGGCGTCATTGGTCGGGTTTTGCAGCCTTGTATAAAAATAGCCGGCTTCCTCCAAATCAAACAGCTTTCCCATCTGATCGCTGTTCTCATATTTAAAGGTCGTACTTTGATAAATCGGCAGAACCCGCGGTTCCCCTTTTGCCGGCTTCCAGCCTTCCTGGATACAGATTGTCTCTGGCCTGTAATTTGCGCTCATATCATTTCTCCTTCTGTTATTCGTCCCAGTTGTGAAACACTTCCTGCACGTCGTCATCTTCATCCAGCAAATCTAAAATCTTCTGAAGATTATTTTGATCCGTCTCTTCGGTCAGTGTGACATAGGTCTGAGGTAACATAGTAACCTCGGCATTGGCCATTATAATCGCTTCTTTTTCCAACGCCTCGCGAACCATTGAGAAATTCTCCGGAGAAGTCAGGATTTCAAAGCTGTCCTCTTCTTCGGCAAAATCATCCGCACCCGCGTCTAACGCAAGCATCATCAAATCGTCCGCTTCCAGCTCGCAGTCCTCCTTAGCGACGATGATCTGGCCTTTTTCATCAAACATATACGATACGCATCCCTGGGTGCCGATGCTGCCGGACCCTTTGGTAAACGCATTCCGGACATTGGCCGCCGTTCGGTTTTTATTGTCTGTCAGCGCTTTGACGATAATTGCAATTCCAGACGGCCCGTAGCCTTCATAGGTCACCTGTTCATAATTGACGTTTCCAACGTCTCCGGCTGCTTTTTTGATGCCTCGTTCAATCGTGTCGTTGGGCATATTGTTGGATTTTGCTTTTGCAATTACGTCCCTTAATTTGCTGTTATTGGCCGGATCGAATCCGCCTTCTTTGACCGCAATGGCAATTTCCCTGCCGATAATCGTAAAGATCTTTCCTCTTGCCTTGTCGTTCTTTTCTTTTTTATGCTTGATATTGGCAAACTTGGAATGTCCTGACATAGTAACTCCTCTTTTCTTTCTGTTTTCCTTACTGTTTCCTCTATTCTACCATTATTTCCTGTTTCTGACAAGGACTATCGGGAACGAGCTTAGAAACAGCCGCTTTCTGTATCATTTTATTTTTCACTGCAAGCGCACGGAAACAATATCCGCAGGCTTTGACCACAATCCGTTCGCTGTCGTCTGGAATCTTGCCAATTTTAGAGATCAAAAATCCGTTTAACGTCTCATAGTCGTCGTCATCTGTAACGGAAATCTCAAAAACCTT
>CAOJLW010000256.1 GCA_948438565.1 uncultured Lachnospiraceae bacterium
GGTGAGCAAATCAGTTAGGGTTTGTGTGGGATGCTGATGGCCGCCGTCGCCGGCATTGATGACGGGGATAGAAGATTTAGAGGAAGCAACAAGCGCTGCGCCTTCCTTCGGATGACGGATGGCACAGATATCTGCATAACAGGAAATGACGCGGATGGTATCGGAAACGCTTTCGCCTTTTGCGGCAGAACTGCTGTCGGAACTGGCAAAACCCAAGACGGAGCCGCCTAAATTTAACATTGCGGCTTCAAAGCTCAGCCTGGTCCTTGTGCTTGGTTCATAAAAACAGGTTGCAAGCTTTTTGCCTTCGCATACATGAGCGTATTGAGAAGGGTGGTTTTCGATGTCGTTAGCCAGGGCGAGAAGGTCGTTTAATTCTTCTACAGAGAGGTCTAACGGACTCATTAAATGACGCATAGAAGTCCTCCTTTATAAATTTTTATCATTTTATCCTTTATGGGGAAAAAAAACAAGAGGGAAACTAGAAACGAATAAAAATTTTATATCCGCCGGGATAGGCTTGCTTCCGGTTAAAAAAAAGATTATACTGAAAACGGTAATGCATTTAACAGAGACGGGAGGTGTGACGTATGGATATTCCTGGATTATCTATGGCTATGGCACAGTCGCGGGTACAAAGCGATTTTAGCGTGGCGGTGTTGAGCAAAACGATGGACGACGGCAAGCAGCTTGGGGAAGGCATGGTAAAAATGCTCGATGCAGCCGCTATGGAGCGTTCGGTGACGCCGTATCTTGGCGGCAATATTGATATGCTGGTTTAGACAAACGTATTATTTCCGGAATTTGCCCTATACAACAGATAGGTTTTATGGTATGATACATCTGGTAATAGAAACTACGTATAATAGAAAGTGTCAGTCTAAGACGTAGAAACCATATTTGGAGGTATCGGATGTATAAAATTATTATTGATAGCTGTGGGGAATTGACGGAAGATTTAAAAGCGGATGGGCATTATGAAAATGTTCCGCTGGAAATAGAAATTAACGGGGAACGGATTGTAGACGACGCGACATTTAATCAGCCGGCGTTTTTAAAAAAAGTCAAGGAAAGTCCGGTCGGCCCCAAGTCGTCTTGTCCGTCCCCGGAACGTTATATGCAGGCGTATCAGGGGAAAGCGGATCATGTCTATGCGGTGACGCTATCCAAGGAATTAAGCGGCTCTTACAATAGCGCCGAGCTTGCCAGGAAATTGTACCTAGAAGAGCATGGAGAGGATTCTAAGAAAATCTACGTGTTCAATTCGAGATCCGCATCGGTAGGGGAAACGCTGATCGGCATGAAGATACAGGAATGCGAAGAACAGGGCATGGCGTTTGAGGAAGTGGTAAAAGCTGTGGAGCAATATATCAGCGGCCAGAATACGTATTTTGTTTTGGAGACATTGGAAACGCTGCGTAAAAATGGCAGGCTCAGCAATTTAAAAGCCTTTGTGGCCAGCGCATTAAATATTAAGCCGGTGATGGGCGCGACGCCAAAAGGCGAGATCTGCCAGCTGGGGCAGGCGCGCGGCATGAATAAGGCGTTAAAAAAGATGATCGAGGAGATGGCGGCGGCTGTGAAAGACAGTGAAAGCCGTATACTGGCTATCTCTCACTGCAATTGCCCGCAACGGGCCAAAGCGGTAAAAGAAGAGATCGAACGGATCTTTCAATTTCGGAAAGTGTTAATTGTGGACACCGCAGGCATCAGCAGTATGTATGCCAACGACGGGGGCATTATTATGGTGGTATAGATATGGCGGATCAAACGATAATACGGCAAATCGAACAGATGCGAAGATTTGGCTCCCTTCCGGGCGTTATGGTCAGCAAACAATTATTGGCTGCAGTAGGAAATCCTCAAATGGGACTTGCGTTTCTCCATATCGCAGGGACCAATGGTAAGGGTTCGACCGCAGCCTTTTTACGTGCGGTTTTACAGGAAGCGGGGATCCGGACGGGATTGTTTACTTCGCCGCATTTGGTGGATTTTACGGAACGGATACAGGTGGACGGCAGACGGATTTTGCAGGAAGATGCAACACGGCTTGGAAAACGGCTGATGGATCGGGGCTTGGATATACGGCCTTCTATGTTTGACTATTGTCTGGCCATGGCGCTGCTTTATTTTAAAGAGCAGGATTGTAAACTGGTCATACTGGAAACCGGCCTGGGCGGGAGGTTAGACGCCACCAATGCAGTCGGCGTGCCGTTAGTCAGTATCGTGACCAGAATTGGCTATGATCATACGGATGTTTTAGGGAGTGCGCTGGCAGAAATTGCGGCGGAAAAAGCCGGGATTTTAAAGCCTGGAACCAGGGCGGTTTTGGGCGGGCAGGAACCGGAGGCGCTTGCCGTTTTAAAGGAACGCTGTACGAAGCTTGGCATACCCTATCAGACGGTGGATACCGATCGAATCATACGGTCGCCCGAGGGATTTTGTTATCCCGGCGAGCAGCCATACCGTCTGAAGATGCTTGGTGATTTTCAATATGAGAATGCAATGGCCTCTGTGTTTGCAATACGCGAATTAATGGCGATTGGATATCCGATTACGGAAGAGGCTTTGCACCGCGGCATTGCGCAGGCTTTATGGAACGGCAGGATGGAGCTGGTCTGTCAAGAGCCTTTTTTACTGCTGGACGGCGCTCATAATCCGGATGGGGCGGCGGCATTGGCAAAAAGCTTGCAAAGCCTTTATCCGGGGGAAAAATTTTGCTTTGTTATGGGGGTTTTGGCAGACAAGGATTATCGACGGATAGCCGATCAGATTCTGCCGTTGGCCAAACGCGTTATTGCCGTTACGCCGGAGGGCAGCCGAGGGTTACAGGCGAGAGAGCTGGCGGGATATATCAGGCAATCGGGCGTTTTGGCGGAGGAACAAAAGAATTTGGCGGAGGCGTTCGCCCCTTTTTTTGCTCCAAGCGGGCGTTCGTCCTCCTGTGATAAAACTGTTGCGTTGGGGTCGCTGCATTTTATCGGAGAAATCAGAAAATTATTCCATTTGCCCCTTTAATTGTGAAAATTGCATAGATTCTCCAAAAGATACTATATATAGATTTGACGTTGACGGCATATACTATATATGGTATAATCCTTTTACTTTCGTGATAGAGAGAATTGGCAAGGAGGATACGATTACTATGAAGATTATTAAGAGGAGCGGAACAGAAGAGGATTTTCATATTTCAAAAATAGAGATGGCCGTTTTAAAGGCAAACCGTTCTGTGCCGGAGCTGGATCGGATGTCAGAAGAGCAGATGCAGGAGATTTGCACGCACGTGCAGGAAAGCTGTAGCAATGCCGGGCGTTCCTTAAACGTAGAGGAAATCCAGGATCTGGTCGAAAATGAAATTATGCATCAGCAGGCATTTTCGGTTGCGCGCAATTATATTACGTACCGTTATGAGCGGGCGTTGGTTCGTAAGGCGAATTCTACGGACAAGCAGATCCTAAGCCTGCTCGAATGCGACAATGAAGAAGTCAAACAGGAAAATTCCAATAAAAACCCTACGGTCAACAGCGTACAGCGGGATTATATGGCGGGTGAGGTCAGCAAAGACATTACCAAAAGATTTTTGCTTCCA
>CAOJLW010000257.1 GCA_948438565.1 uncultured Lachnospiraceae bacterium
GCATCATAACATATGAAAGTGGCAGAATTAATTCGGATATTGAGACATTTTCAATTGGATTTACGGATGCTCAATATGATGAATCCCGATATGCACTTATGCTGGCAAAGCAATATAATATTTCGAATAATCTGCATGTTTTTCAGAAAGATATACTAAACCAAAATTATGATAAATTGAAATTATGGTATGATGAGCCATTTGCGGATACATCTGCTTTCCCAACATACTTAGTTTCCGGTATCGCAAGAAAGAAAGTAACAGTAGTGCTGACAGGAGATGGAGGCGATGAAATATTTGGCGGATATCCCAGATATACGATGCTGCAGAAAAAAGAATTTCAGCAAGGGCATATCAGACAGCTGCTGGAAAGACTGCTTATCAAGTGCATATTCGATTTTCCATGTGGTTTGCAGTGGGAAGATGGGATTCATTTCTTGCAAAGAACAAGTAATTTTCCATTAAAAACAGACGATAAGACTCTAAGAAAGCAGCTTAAGATAGACAAGTATTACGATAAATTTTGGGCAATCAGAAAAAATTACAGGGTTGATCTGCCGCCTGTGACCAGGGCGCAGTTTGTAGATATCAAGACATATCTGCCAGGAGATATATTGACCAAGGTAGACAGAGCCAGTATGGCGGTGTCATTGGAGACAAGGGTTCCCTTTTTAGATAAACGCATTGTAGAATTTGCCTTTTCTTTATCGGAAGATGATCGTTGTCCTAATGGAGAATGTAAAGGTTTATTGAAAAAAGCATACGAGCAGGAAGTGGGAAAGGAAATATTGTACAGGCCTAAAAAAGGATTTTCCATACCAAGAGGATTTTTTAGTATGCGAAAGTCTCCGCAGGAGGATATTTTGAAGAAAATATGGACATAAGACTGGGAGATTATTATGAGAATCATACTGACCGCTAATGAGTTTGTAGAATACGGAAAGCCCAAAACCGGTTTTCCCAATTATCTGTACAGAGTCGCATGCGCGCTGCAAAAAAGCGGAAATGAAGTCATTATCGTGACGTGCGGAAACAGAACGGCACACAGGTATATGGATGGGATAGAGGTTTGGGAAGTCGTAATGCACTATTATAACAGTGCATATAAAGAAATCAATGTGATTGTGAACAATATCCGTTCCAGCAGACGTATTAACCGAAAAATAAAGGAAATAGCAAAGAGTAGGAAGATCGATGTGATTCAATTTACTTCTCTTTTTGCCCAGTCGCTTCTGTATACCGGTAAAATCCCGTCTGTTATGCGGTTGTCGTCTTATGCCAAAAAAGCTTACCCGACTTTTGAAACGTTAAGCGAAAAAACAGTCAAAACGATGTCTTTTTTCGAGATTGCAGCGGGAAAACGCTGCAACGCGGTGTTTGCACCCAGTGAAATTACGGCGAAGGCATATGAAAAGGATTTTCGCAAAAAGGTTCATATCATAGAATCTCCATTCATCAATGATGTGAAACGATATGACGACCGGATTATGCGGCAACAGCTGTCAGACAAAAAATACGTGTTGTTCTTTGGGAATTTGTATTACGAAAAAGGTATTTTGGTAATTGCAGAAATCATTCAGCGTTTTTTAAAAGATAACCCGGCATATGTTTGGGTGTTTGCGGGACGTTCCCTGGATATCAAGGGGACAAGCGCCGCTAAAATTTTATCTATGGCGGCAGGGGATTATAAGGATAAAGTTATATTTTTGGGTGAACTGCCGCATGAACAGCTGTATCCGGTGATTCGTAATTCAGATTTTGTCGTTTTGCCTTCGATTATGGAAAATTTATCAAATGCCTGTATTGAAGCGATGTATTTTTCAAAAATTGTAATCGGAACAGACGGTGCGAGCTTTGAACAGCTGATCCAAAACAACGTAAGCGGCCTGCTGTGTAAAATAGGGGATTCGCAAGATTTATTGGATAAGATGGAGAAAGTGGTGCGGATGTCTGCCAAAGACAGAGAGAAGATGGAGAAAAAGGCGCATGAGAGAATCGAGCGGCTGCGTCCTGAAGTTGTGGTGAAACAGCTGCTTAGATTTTACGAGCAAGTGATAGAAAGGACGAATTAGGAAAGGGCAGGTATTGTATTGAAGACGATTATGTATGTGCTGACAGATGTCTTTATGGGAGGATCAGCCTGGGCTTTATTGGATATGCTCAGGGAGATGGCGGATCGAGTCAGACCTGTTGTTATTATTCCGGGGAAAGGACTGACGGAGGAACGGCTGAAACAATTAAAAATACAATACTATATTATTCCGTTTAAAGTCAAATTTTGTAAAATCGGAACTGGCAGCCCGCGGCTTGACGATTCTGTTTTTAAGGGGGATTACGAGGCTGCCTTACGATTGTTGCCTGTTATTGATGAAGAAAAGGTTGATTTGATACATACAAATTCCAGTATCAGCAATGTGGGGGCGATAGCGGCAGTGCTGGCGAATAAACCCCACGTCTGGCATTTGCGGGAATTATTGGAGGAGCATTTCGATTGTGAGTTTCCGGACCGTGATTTCAAACGCGAATTATTGAAATGCACGGAAGAATTTATTGCGATATCCGATTGTGTGAAGAAGATTTACGAACGGAAATTCGGGATTTCTACCGTGCGCGTTTATGACGGTTTGGATTTGGAGCAATATCTTCGTGAAGAGGTGTACCGCGACAGGGGGCATACTTTTTTGCTGGCAGGTATTATCAATGACGGTAAGGGCCAATGGGACGCGGTTCGGGCGGCGGAAATGCTAGTGAGCCGCGGAGTGGATGATATACGGTTAACCATTGTCGGAAACGGGGATCAGAAAACCATATGGTCTATGAAAAAATATATCATGCAAAAAGGCTTGGATCGGAATATTTTTGTACGGCCGTTTCGTGATAATCTTTCCAGCTTAAGGGAAGAGCATACGTATTCGCTTACCTGTTCTAAGATGGAAGCGCTTGGACGGACAACGATTGAGGCGATACTTTCGGGAAATATCGTGATAGGCGCCGATACAGGTGGGACCTTGGAGATCCTTGGAGAAGACGGGGAAAGAGGATATTTATATCGACAGGGAGATTATAAAAATCTTGCGCAAGTAATGTACGATGTGATGTGCGCGAAGCCGCAGGAGAAGATCGGGAAAAGCCGGTTGGCCAGGGAGCTTGTAAAAAGGACGTTTCATCTCGAAAAGTATGCGATGCAAGTGGAAGAGCTGTATGATGCCGTTGTGGGCGGCTATAAGACAGAAGAGCAGAAGGAACGACGTACGCTGCGGCAAAGGATGAAAAGGCGTTATGAGAGCCTAAGGCATACGGAGGAAAAGCCAACCGGCACAGAGGAAAAAAAGTTTGAAACGATGTTCAAGTATACGGAACTGTGGCTTAGGATTAAGCAGCAGGGATATACGCTGGCCGACTTTTTCACGCAAAGAGGGGCAGAAAAAATTGCGGTTTACGGAATGGGGTTTTTGGGTTGCGATTTATATGATGAATTGGAGGAGGCAGGCATTGAAATTGCGTATGTAATGGATAAAGAGACTCAGACGATTGATAAAATTGTGCCGGTGGTAAATGCGGAT
>CAOJLW010000258.1 GCA_948438565.1 uncultured Lachnospiraceae bacterium
GGCGGTATTAGAGGAAATTATACGTAGGATTAGCGTATCCTGTTTGCATGAGGAGCTTTGGCTAAAAAACGGCAGTATCATTGGAAAAGAGCAATATGCAAAGCATTTGCATCTGACCTTAGAGTATGCCTGCATAGTATCGAAACAGGGCGATCCGACCGGTCTTACCAAATTATCCAAACTGGCCTCGGATTTTTGTAAACAGATATTGGAATTGGACGATGCATATGGCGTCTGCGTTCACCTCAAGAATCAATCTTTACAAAAATTTCTTTTGTTGGAGCTGCAAGCGGAGTTGGAAGGGATGCAGGTACCAGTTGCCTTTAAGTGCTATCTGTATCAGGATGATAAGATATCTCCAAGAAAAGAAGAATTTTCCTGTATGATGTTTCCGGAAGTTACGGTATTCTATAATAGTTATCCGGTAGAAACGCTTTTGGTTGAAAAATATATAGAAATCATAACCAAACTGGAATTGCTGCCCAATATTGGCGTATATTATGACATTTATACTCTGCTCAATCAAAAAAGCGTGGACGGCAGGAAAGTTCGGGAATTCATACAAGACCAATGTGTGTATACGGAGTTGTTTAACGGAGATAAACGGTTAGAAATAATCGCCGGGTATCAGGACTATACATACATGAAGAAGAAATGGAAGGTGTTCCTGCGTTCGATCAATCAAAGGGAGCCGTCCTGGGAAAACGTTATAGAACGTTTTTTACAATTTTTTGGCCCGATTTGCCAAGCCGTTACAGAGGATCATATCTTTTTTGGGGATTGGATGCCGGAATTGAATCGTTTTTTATAATAGAAAGGGGTAAATGTGCTGGATCTTAAGCTGGAGAGATATGCAAAAAGCGATGATTATCCGTTCCATATGCCAGGGCATAAACGAAAGCCGCTTGCGATGCCCAATCCGTATACGATTGACATTACCGAAATAGACGGCTTTGATAATCTCCACAGAGCGGAAGGCATTTTAAAAGAAGCGCAGGAGCGGGCGGCCGGATTATATGGCGCGTCGTCCAGTTATTTTTTGGTCAATGGGAGCACTTGCGGCATCCTTGCCGCTATTTCCGCCGCTCTGCCGCGGCAAGGCACGATTTTGATGGCAAGGAACGCGCATCAGGCTATGTATCATGCGGCATATATCCGGTCGCTGTCGACGGTTTATCTAAATCCATGCATTACGGCATTTGGCGTCCAGGGCGCGGTTTCTCCGGAGGAGATCCGACAGAAGCTGGAGCAATATCCACAGATAGGCGCAGTGGCGATTACTTCTCCAACTTATGAGGGGGTTGTCAGCGATATTGCCGCGATTGCCAGGATTGTCCATCGGCATCAAATTCCACTGATTGTAGATGAAGCCCACGGGGCGCATTTTGGTTTTCACGAGATGTTTCCGGAAACGGCTGTGCGTCAGGGTGCGGATCTTGTAATCCAAAGTCTGCATAAGACGCTCCCGTCTTTTACCCAAACGGCGCTGTTGCATTTGAATTCTGCCTATGTCCTGCCAGACTCGATTGAGAAATTTTTGAAGATGTATCAGACGAGTTCCCCTTCCTATGTGCTGATGGCAGGGATCGAGAAATGCCTGCGGATGATAAAGGAGCAGGGAACATCGCTTTTTAATCGTTATAGCGCGCGTCTATGCGAATTTTATCGTCAATCCGAGAAATTTGCCAAGATTCATATTATGCAGCGGCAAGATTTTTTTGAAAAAGAGATCTACGATCTGGATCCGTCGAAGCTTGTGATTTCCGTAAAAAATACAAATATGTCGGGTACAGAGCTATATCAAAAGTTGCGTATGCGTTATCGTTTGCAGATGGAAATGTCCTCTGGCTTTTATGTGCTTGGAATGACGAGTATCTTAGATCGGGATGAAGGGTTTGTCCGTCTTTCCGACGCGTTATATGAAATTGACGCTGCGCTTACCGATATGCGGCAGGACGCTGGATTTTCATTAATTCGTCAATTATATGTCCCCAGGCCAAAAAAGAGGGAGTTTTTTTTGGCGAACGACCTTCCGGTAGAATCTGTGCTTTACGATGAAGCGCCCGGCCGGGTGTCAGGATGCATGGTTTCTATCTATCCGCCGGGGATTCCGATTCTGCTTCCAGGAGAGGTAATTGATGCAGAGTTTATAAAAAATATTCGCGAATGCACACGATTGCGACTGAATTTGCAGGGAATTGCCGATATAATAAATGAGAGGATTGACGTGATTGCGGATTAGGGTTTATAAATATAATGTTCGGTATACGCGATAAGGGCAGGAGGGATATGAGATGGACTTAAAGATAAATGAAATGACGCCTGCAACAGCAGTGGAAACCGCCGCAAAAGTCCCGGAAGGGGATGGCAGTTTTAAATTTTCATTGACCAGTGCAATTGGGGAAGCGCAGCTTCAGGAACGTTTGAATACGTTGTTAAATGAGATTACCAATCAGGGGGAGCGGATTGCGCAGCATATGGACATCCGGGATATGAAAAAATACCGCGGTTTGGTTAAGGATTTCCTGAATGAAGTGGTAAATCGTTCCCATAAGTTTTCCAGGGAAAATTTTCTGGATCGGAGGGGCAGGCACCGGGTTTATGGGATTGTTCGTCTGATAGATAAAAATTTGGACGATTTGGCGGGCGAGCTGGTCAAAGATGAAAAAGAGCGCCTTTCGATACTGGAAAGAATTGGAGAAATTCAGGGGTTGCTTTTGGATATTTTTACATAACAATATAAGGGACAGGGAGATTGCTATGAGGGATTTTACAAAGATTATCGGACATGAACAGATTATCGGGTATTTTCAAAATGCCATTACAATGGATAAAGTATCTCATGCCTATATATTGAATGGGCCGGATCAATCGGGAAAGATGCTGTTGGCAGAAGCTTTTGCCGCTGCTTTGCAATGCGAGCGGAAAGGCGCGTCGCCTTGCGGCGAGTGCCGCTCCTGTATCCAGGCGGATGGCAGGAATCAGCCGGATATTATCTATGTAGGGCATGAAAAACCAAATACGTTGGGGGTAGAGGATATCCGCAAACAGATCAATGATGATATTGTTTTGAAACCCTACAGCAGCAGATATAAAATATATATTGTAGATGAAGCGGAAAAGATGAATGTCCAGGCACAAAACGCTCTGTTAAAGACGATCGAGGAGCCGCCTGCCTATGCGGTTATCCTTTTGCTGACCATTCATGCGGACAGTTTTTTGCCGACAATCCTTTCCCGGTGCGTGCGTTTGGATTTAAAGGCGGTTAGCGATCATAAGATCCGGAAATTTTTAATGCAGGAAATGACGGCGCCGGATTATCAAGCGGAGATCTGCGTAGCGTTTGCACAGGGAAATGTGGGGAAAGCCATGCAGTTGGCTGGCTCAGAAAATTTTAATGAGTTGAAAAATTCCGCTTTACAACTTATGAAAAGGCTAAAAGATATTGATTTGTACGAATTGATGCAGGCAGTCAGCCAGATAACGGAGTATAAGCTGGAAATTTGGGACTATTTTGATCTGATGATGATCTGGTATCGGGATGTGCTTTTTTAT
>CAOJLW010000259.1 GCA_948438565.1 uncultured Lachnospiraceae bacterium
ATTCCAACTGGCTGTCACGGACGTCATTCCCTACATAAATGGGATATTCCCCTGCTTCGAGCACATACGCGCTGTCATGTCCTGTTGCGCCGCTGTCGTCGTAAGGAGCCATATCGGCAATCCGAAAGCTCAATGTAATATCCTGGGATTCGCCGGGTTCTAACAGTTTTGTCTTAGCAAACGCAGCCAGCTCTTTGACCGGATTGCCCAACGTCCCCTGCGGCGCTCCGTAATACACCTGCACGGTTTCTTTTCCGGCGCGATCCCCGGTATTTTCCACGGTTGTAAATACATGGATATAGCCGTCGGATTCCGTCACCGCATAGGCGCTTGTTTCAAACGTCGTATAGGAAAGTCCGTAGCCAAACGGATATGCCACCGCATCCGGCGCAAAGGTTTCAAAATAACGGTAGCCAACATAAATATCTTCGACATAATAGTTATAATCGGTTCTTCCAAAATATGGTGAGGACGGATAATCCGAATAATTTTTTGCAATGGTGTCGGTCAGACGCCCGCTCGGATTGACGTCCCCGGTCAGCACATCCGCCGCGCCGTCTCCGCCGCTCATGCCGCCATGCCAGGTATACAGTACGGAATCCACATCATAGTCATCCATCCAATTCATATCTATAATAGCCGGAACATTCAATACGACAACCACTTTTTCAAACGTATCGGACACCGTTTTTAACATCTGTTTTTCGGTATCGGTCAAGAGATAGCTGCCCGCCGTATTGGCGCCGTCCTTATCCTCTCCGGCCGTACGTCCGATCAAAACAACCGCCACATCGGATTTGGCTTTTGCCGCGTCCGCCACTTCCTGGCTTAACGGCATCTCCGCCTGAAACCACGGTTCTGCGGCCCAGCCGCCCCCGCCGTTGTCAAAGCCATGTCCGTCCGCTACCCAATCCGTATAGACCTTTGCCAGCTCTTCATTCACTTTTACCTTTGGATTTTTTCGCAGTCCTTCTAAAATACCGATCGTATACGGCACTTTGACATCGCCGCCGGATCCGGTGCCGCTCTTATAATAATTACACTGCGCACGGCCAAACACAGATATGGATACGCCGTTTTCCAACGGCAATACCTGATTGGCATTTTTTATCAATACGCAGCCCTCCGCAGCAACCTGCCGTCCCAAATCCGTCAGGCCGTCCAAGCACTCGGCGTTGACCGTAACCGTTTCACCGACTGGCAGTCCGGTAATCGCCATTGTCGCTGCAAGGGCGGCTGCCGCAAATCTTTTTTTCAACTTCACCATGGAAATCCTCCTTGTTATTTTACCTTCACCTGAAATGTCTTTTTCACTTTTCCGGATTTTGCCGTTACTTTTACTGTTCCTTTCGCTTTCCCGGTCAGTTTACCGGCTTTCGTCAAAGATGCAAATTTTTTGCTCTTCTTATCTGCAAACGTATACGTTATCTTTTTATCCGAACCATACACGGTTGCTTTTAGCGTAATGGATTTACCTGTTTTTACAGAATATTTTGCTTTTTTCGGCTTAATATATGCTTTTTTTACCCGAATCCGCCTTTGCAGGCTCGCCGTTTCCCCATTCGTTAAAACCAGATGAATCGTAATGACTGCCGTACCTGATTTCTTAGCCGTCACTACACCTGCGGCGGATACATCCGCTACGGAAGGCTGGGCGGATACGTATGTTACTGACGCTAAGTTCGCCCCGGTAGGAACCGTAATGTCGATACCGGTCTTTTTCTGTGCGTTTCCTCCTACATACAAGGTATCTGATTCCATCACAGCGTCTAGTCCTGTTACAAATGTCGGCGTCAACTCCGAAACACTCGGGTTATTAGGCGTATCCTGCACCGGAATTTCCGGTCCTACCGTCACGGTGCACCGTGCGGTTTTTCCATCTATGGAAGCAGTCACAGCCGTACTGCCTTCCGCAACTGCGGTCACAGTTCCATCCGCGCTTACCGTCGCCACCGAAGCATTCTCCGTACTCCAAATAACCTCCGAGGTCGCATTTTCCGGAAGCAATTCTGCGGTCAGATGAAAACTTCCTTTGGGCAGCAGCCGGATACGATATGCATTTAAACGGATGGAATCTGCCGGAATACGTTTGATCCCGCCATAGATTGTAAAATCTTTTAAATCTACGCCGTCTTGCTCCATCGTAACGCGCAGCGTATAGTCCCCGGCCGGAAGAACTGCCTCCGTCTGAGCGGACGCCGTAAACCCTTCTGTTTTTTCCACAACCGTTTCCGCCAATACATTGACGGTTCCGTCCGCACGCACCTGAGATAACACCAGTTTTGGCGTCTGAGCTTTCGTATAGGCATACGTATAAGCGATTGCACATACCGCTTCCCCATTTACAGACACCGGATAATCCAGGAACGTCCCGGCTGCTGTCTCAGTAACGATTCCGTTTGCCAGGACATATGGGTTTGCCGCTTCTGTAAAACCGTCTGCAGAAAATACAATTGCTTCGCCTGCTTTTGGCGCCGTTATCTGCGCCGCTTATTTCCTGTGAATTTTGATACGGTTTAAACGTACGTTTTCGTTTAACGCTTCAAAAAGAATCGTCTGCTCTCCCGCTTTTAAAGCGACTGTCCTTCGAATCTCTTTTACCTGATTGCCTTCTGCTTCCACCTTGGGTACGCTTACCCTGGCGTACTCCCCTGCCAGTGAATCCGGATATTCGGCTTCGTCATATTTTACTGCAAACGCTTCCTCTACCGCTTCCTCTGCATAAAGCGCGTAAGTAAAAATATATTCTCCCGCTTCCTCTACATTTACAAAATAGTCCGCGTAATTCCCGACCTTAACCTGACTGTTCAAAAAGCCGTTCCTGCGGTATGCCTTGCTCTGTGCAAGGAGCGTTGTATGATCTACGGTCAACGGAATGGATTTTAATTTCTTTTGCACGGCTGCCATATCTGCTTTTGCCTGTCTAAGCTCCCTGTCTGCCTCTGCAATCGTAGTCGCCCCGCTAATCGCCTGTAATCCGTCATTCTTTACCTGTATCAGCTGCGTCCATTTTTCCGGTCTATAATCTTCTTCCAGATATGTACGGAATGTCTTTTCTAACTCCTCTTGGTTGTCCGCCACTGCTTTTGCCAGATTTAAAATCGGAATCTGCTTTATCGCATCCTGTAATTTCTTCACCAGAACTTCCGAAATTTCAGATTTCTCCGTTTCTGTCAGCGCGTCATAAGAAGCTTTGGCTTTATTGACTTGCGTCTCATGCGCGACCGTCTGATCTGCTTTTTCCGGAAGAGCCGTCAAAAGATCCCGGACATATTCGACTGCGCTGCCCTGATATGCCAGCTTGATCGATTTTAAATTAATATCCGCAGCATCCCAATGTACGCGCAAGGTATTCATGCCCGCTGCCAATAAAACAGGAACCCCCTCGCTGTCTATATAATCCGCTTCGTACCAATTGCCGCTTCCGGCCGCGGCTGCAAGCTGGCTGGTTTCCAAATCAATCACCTGATCTCCAGTCACACGCTGTGTTGTCA
>CAOJLW010000260.1 GCA_948438565.1 uncultured Lachnospiraceae bacterium
AGTTCAACTTCACTGTTTGCACACTACTGAAACAAGACCTCTTCAATATCCACCATCGTACAACGCAGGACTTTTGCAAATAGTATCTCCTTCATATGTAACGGAACATTTGTTAAATCAATGACTTTTATCACTTCGACCATACGGTTTAACTGTTTTTTAATCTGTTCAAAGGTAATATCGTCGCTTGCCACACAAATCGTCATACGGGATACGGTTTCATCTTCTGTCGTTCCGACAGAAAGGCTTTGCAGGTTATAGGATTTGCCGGAAAACAAACCGGAAACCTTGGCCAGTACACCCACTTCATTCTCTACATAAAGTGCAATCCATCTGTTTTTCATGTCCGTCCCCTCCTACTTCAATATCATTTTGCTCATAGGGTTTCCACCTTGCACCATCGGAAGCACAAGTTCGTCGCTGGAAATCATAAATTCAATAACGGTAGGCGCATCCGTATAACCTCGCGCCTCCTGCAAAGCTGCCGCAATCTCCTCTTCTTTTTCCACGCGGATGCCATGCGCGCCGTACGCCCTGGCAAACTGCATAAAATCGGGCAAATAGGGCGGACAGGCCTCGTTTGGCCCTTTACAATTTGGCGGACAGGAAATCCGACGGCGCAGACAGGTGGCTTCGTAGCGTTTTCCATAAAAAAGCTGCTGCATCTGGCGCACCATGCCAAGGTACTGGTTATTTAACAGACAGATAATCACTGGTGCATTTTCCGCAATGGCCGTCGCCATTTCCTGCATATTCATTTGAAATCCACCGTCCCCGGTAATGCAAATCACCTGTTTGCCCGGATTGCCGACCTTGGCGCCAAGCGCCGCTGGAAAGCCAAATCCCATTGTCCCAAGGCCGCCGGAAGTAATAAACGTTTTTTGCTCATTGAGCTCCAAATATTGAGTGGCCCACATCTGGTGCTGTCCTACGTCTGTCGTAATCACGCAGGAAGAAAATTCCTGATTGATCGCTTCCATAATCATCTGCGGGGTCATCCCTTTGTCCCTGCGCATTTCAAGCGGATTCTCCCGATCCCAGGCATGGATTTCCTCCAGCCAGCGTTTCGTGTTTTTGGGTTCCGCCCATTCGTTTAATTTTTCCAACGCCAGCCTGGCGTCCGCTACAATCGGAACGTCTACGACTACGTTTCTGGAAATTGCGGCCGTATCAATATCAATATGCACAATTTTGGCATTCGGCGCAAATTCATTTAAATCCCCGGTAATCCTGTCATTAAAACGCGTCCCAATCGAAAAGAGCACGTCGCATGCGCTAACCGCAATATTGGCCGCATATCTTCCATGCATCCCACTGTTGCCAATATAATACGGATGACCCGACGGAAGCGCGCCTTTTCCCATCACGGTAGTAACAACCGGAATTTTCATCGTCTCCGCCAATTTCTGCAATTCTTCCTGAGCATGCCCTAACAAAACGCCGCCTCCTGCTAATATCAGCGGCTTTTGCGCAGATTTTAAAAGCTTATAGGCTTTTTTGAGCTGTCCGACATGGACTCCCTCATTAGGTTTGTAGCCGCGGATATGCACCGTCTCCGGATATGCGCTGTCCCCGGATTGAAGCTGGATGTCTTTAGGAAGGTCAATTAAAACCGGCCCCGGCTTTCCGGTCTGCGCGATATGAAACGCCATTTTAATAATCCTGCCCAAATCCTTCCGGTTACGAACGGTTACCCCATATTTTGTAATGCTCCTGGTCATGCCTACAATATCGACCTCCTGAAACGCGTCATTTCCAACCAGGTTTAACGGTACCTGCCCTGTAAAACATACCAGTGGAATATTGTCATAATGCGCATCTGCCAGTCCGGTAATCGTATTCGTTGCACCCGGGCCGCTGGTCACCAGACAAACGCCGACTTTCCCGGTGGATTTGGCATACCCCTCCGCTTCATGCACAAGCGCCTGCTCATGGCGCGGAAGAACCAAGCGAATCCCTTCCTGCTTATATAATTCATCCATCACATCCGTTACCATGCCGCCCGGATAGGCAAATATCGTATCTACGCCTTCTTCCAATAAGGCCCTTACAAATAATTTTCTTCCTGTTATATCCATTTGCAGTCCCTGCCTCCTCATCTTGTATCGAAAGGATACCTATATCAATCCAAATGTCTTTAACAAAAATATCCAGCCTGTCAGCGTAAAAGCTGCAAACAGCGTCGTCGTCACAACGATGCTGGCCGTAAGTTCCCCGTCATTGTTCATATTTTGCGCCATAATGTAACAGCTTGGCGTAGCGGGCGCCGCAAGCATAATTAAAATCCCTATCATCTTTTCCCCGGTAAAGCCAAACTTTGCTGCAATTGGAACGCAAACGGCCGCCTGGCCAATCAGCTTGATAAAAGCTGCCGCTAACGTCGGCTTTAGCCTGGCCAACGCTTCTTTGCCCTGAAATCCGGCGCCCATAGCCACAAGCGCCAACGGCGTCGCCATTTTCGCTACCGTATCCAGGGACTTATCCACAATCACCGGCATTTTGATATCCAGCATAGCTACGGCCATACCAAGTAAAATCGCAAGAATAATCGGGTTTTTTATAATATTTTTTACGGCCTGCCCAATTTTCGACCGGCCTTGTTTCGCGCCTTGCCGATCTCCTTCCAGGGTCAGTACAATCACGGAATAGATATTGTACAATGGAACGGCGCCGATAATCATCATCGGACCCATAGCGGAGCTGCCATAGATATTTTCGATAAACGCCAACCCCATCACTGCCGCGCTGCTGCGAAAGGAAGCCTGTACAAAAGCGCCGCGCGCCGATCCATCCTTTAGGAAACGCTTAGCGCCTACCCAAATACACCAAAAACAGACCGAACTGACCGCCGCGCAAAAGCCGACATATCCCGGATCAAACGTACCGTAAATGTCCACAGCGGACATATCCCGAAACAGCATCACCGGCAACGTTACTGTAAAATTAAATCGATTGGCTACGGCCACAAAATTTTCATTGAACATCCCTTTCTGTTTCAGCGCCCATCCAAGAGCCATCACCAGAAAAATCGGAAGCGTTACATTTGCGCTGTATATAAAATTTTCCATTTTATCTCTTTCTTTGATAGGTCAAAAAATGGTATTCCAAATCAAAATACGTCTGTTCACTGCTTTCTTTTATCAATTCCCAACCCGGCTCTTCATCCAGATTTGGAAAATAGGTATCCGCTTCGTATGTATAATGAATCTTCGTCACATAGGCGGTATCGCATTCGCCCAAAAGCATCCGATAGACGCTCTCCCCGCCAATGACATAAATATCATCACTGTTATATTTTTTTAATTCTACATCCAACTCTGCTTTCGAACGCACCACAATGGCGTCTTTGACTTTGTATGCAGGATTTGCAGTCAATACAATATTGATCCTGTTTTTCAGAGGAAGACCGTTTGGAAAGCTCTCAAGCGTCTTCCTCCCCATGACGACGACCTTACCCGTTGTCGTCTCCCGGAAGAATTTC
>CAOJLW010000261.1 GCA_948438565.1 uncultured Lachnospiraceae bacterium
GCAGGCCAACGTCGAGAAACACCGGATTGCAGGAATTCATAATTCCATGCGTAAAATCCTCCGATCCATGCCCGGTTCGTTTATGGCAATGAATACGCCGATCCTCCACCGTAATATATCCGGGGCAAAAAAACTGATCCTCTACGCTTACCACTTTTTCTTCTAAAGCCGCCGTCGTCGTAATCACTTTAAAAATCGATCCGGGTTCATAGGTATCATTGATACATTGATTTCTCCACATACCGTTCAGTAAATTTTGCTTCTCTTCGTCTGAAACCTCCCCCGTCAGCTCATAATTTAACGTAAACGGATCATTGAGATTAAATTCGGGGACATTTACCATGGCCAGCAATTCGCCATTGGATGGATTCATCACAATCACAGAAACGCTGTCCGCTTGCTTTTGCTCTAAGGCTTTGCTCGCAGCCTGCTGAGCATACATCTGAATATTATAATCCAGGCTGATATGAAGATCATTGCCGTCTACCGGATCGAGACGGGATTCGCCTGCATTCTCAATTTCAATTCCCCTGGCGTCTGTCAAAGTCAGAATTTTTCCATTGGTCCCCTGCAAATATTCGTCATATTTTACCTCCAGTCCGACAATCCCCTGATTATCGCCCCCGGTAAATCCCAAAACTTTAGAAGCCAAGGTATCAAACGGATAATACCGTTTATAATCTTCATCCACTTTCACGCCGGCAAGGCCATAGGCGCGGATGCGTTCTCCGGTTTCTTTATCGACATTGGATTTAATACGTTCTATGGAACTGACCTTTTCTACCCGCGCACGGATTTTTTCTTCTGAAATCTCAAGCTCTTTTGTCAAAGCTGCAATCACTGCTTCCGGATCTTCTATTTGATTGTGGATCACGGAAATGGTGCAAACCGTTTTGTTGGCTGCCAGCACCGTCCCGGTCGCATCCACAATTTTCCCACGCGCCGCCTTGATATCACGTTCCCTCTCGTGTAAGTCCTCTGCTTTTTGTCCGTAATATTCGGAACAAAATATCATCAAGTAGACAAGCCTGCCAATTAAAAACATCATCATAAACAGGATTGCCACAAACATCACCATAGACTTTTGACGGTTATAGGTTTTATATCGCAACATATTGGCCAACCCTCAGAAAAGCGCCTTTATTTCATTGTATTAGGACTGCTGTCAGGTTATGCCTGCTATCATGCTTTCTTAGACCACCCGCTTTTACCGCCGGATTTAGCCTTCCGGTTCATCCCCCTGCGGTTCCCCTTCCTGCGGCGGTTCTACGCCGCCTTGCGGCTCTCCTTCCTGCGGCGGTTCCCCTTCGCCTTGCGGCTCTCCTTCCTGCGGCGGTTCATCCCCCTGTGGCACATCTTCCGAACCATCCCCTTCCGGATCGCCCTCTTCTGGCTCTGGTTGCAGCTCTTCATCCGGATAGATATTTAGATAAGGTAAAATCTCTTCCAAAATCTCCTTGGTCACAAGCTGGGCAAACGTACTATGCGCCTGATCTTCCACATTTGGTTTTTCAATCGCAAGATAAATCACAAGCTGAGGATCCTCTTGCGGCAGATAAGAAACAAACGAAACCAAATAATTCTCATCGCTCCTGACGCCTTCCTCAAACGTCTCTGCGGTGCCTGTTTTCCCTCCCATGGAATAGCCGTTTACTTTAGCATCCGAGCCGGTGCCTTCCGACACGGTTTTATATAAATAGGTTTTTACCATATCCGACGTTTCTTTGGAAACGGTTTCTTTTAAAAGGACCGGCTTGATCGTTTCCACCGTATTCCCCTGACTGTCTAAAATCTTTTTGACAATATGCGGCTGATAATACTTACCGCCATTGATAAGTGAAGAAAATGCGCTGGCAAGCTGAATCATCGTACACGTATAATTCTGCCCAAAAGAATTGGTCGCTAAATCTAACTTTTGCATCTGATCCGCCGTATGCAAAACGCCGCGCTCTTCCCCTGGAAGGTCAATGCCGGTCTTTTGCCCAAAGCCAAAAATATTTTGATAGTTGGCAAAGCGCTCCGTACCAATTACATAGGACATCTGCATCAAAGCATCGTTGCAAGAGTCCATTAACGCCTTTTCCACAGTCTCCGTCCCATGCCCAACCGTGCTGACGCAATGCACCTTTGTCCCGTTAATATCTTCTACGCCATCGCAGTAATACGCCTCATCCCCCTTTATCGTTCCTGTCTCCAATCCGCAGGCCACAGTCAGCGGCTTGGCAGTCGAACCGGGTTCAAACGTATAGGAAACACAAAAATTCTCCCATAGCTTATTTAAACGATCCATTTTCTCTTCATCCGTCAGACCGGCGAGTTCTTCGGACGTAAAGTACTCCTCGGCATCCCTGGGATCGTTTAAATCAAACGTCGGGCCATTGGCCATTGCATAGACTTCCCCGTTTTGAGGATTCATAACAATCGCCGCCGCATGTTCAAAGCCTGGACGCGTCACATAGCCATTGGTATGCTCCTGATAAAACCTATCCAGCTTTTCTTCCACAATCGACTGAATATTCATATCTATGGTCGTAACAATGGTATGCCCATCCTTGGCTTCTTTAATGTTTTTTTCAAAATTATTGTCGGAATTGAGATAACCGTACTCCCGTCCGTTAATGCCGTTTAACGTACTGTTATAATAGTTTTCTAATCCGGTCGTTCCGACATTTCCGCCGGAAACAAACCCGATGACAGACGCCGCCAGAGAGCCGTAAGGATAATTGCGGATATACTCCTTTTCAAACCAAACTGCATTTTTGCAAATCGTAGGGTCGTCTTCCCCTTCTTTTAGTTTTTTCTTGCTGTACTTTTTTTCATTGGCCGCCTGCATTTCCACATAAGGCTGTATCTGCTCATAGGGCAGTTTCCGCAACAGAACCACATACTGGCTCTCTGGCGCGTCTTTTAATTTCTGGTAAAGCTCCTCGGCTTTTAAATCCGGAAAACAAGTCGACAGCGCCAAAATTGTGGCGTTAATCTGCTTGCTATTTTTGTTTAATACTTTACAGTCTAAGATAACATTGTAGACGTCTAAGCTTGTAGCAAGTATCGTCCCTTTCGTATCTACGATATCCCCGCGCTGATATGGAATTGTCCGACTCCCAAACCCCTGCTGGGACAAGACAATCTTCTCATAACTGGCCCCTTTCACCGATTCAATATAGGTAAGCCTTGCGCTTAAGCAAATCAAGAAGAAGGTAATCACAAGAAACAACGCGATTAACTTCTTCTGCATCCTTTTGGGGAATTTTTTATAGTATTTCCTGTTTTTCCTCACTGACCATACTCCTTTATCTTCCAGTTATTTTTCCGGTATATCGGAATGCTGGTCCATATAGTCGCTGTCCTCCACGCTGTAATAGATAATCTGCCCGGCCTGGGCGTATTTCATGCCATATTCAATCGCTTTTTCTTTGACTGCATCCAAATCCACAGACAGTCCAATCCGCTTCATCGCCGCATCGTTGTCTGCG
>CAOJLW010000262.1 GCA_948438565.1 uncultured Lachnospiraceae bacterium
CGTCGATTCTTTCTATGAAAGACGCTACATCCTTGACATTTTCGCATCTTTCAATACGTCCGTCAGGGTATACCCTCTTTGACACGCTCCCGGCTCCGCAGGCGACTATGGTCTGTTTCTCCTCCATAATCAAGATATTATATATCCCCTCTTTGCCCGTTTTCGCATAACCCACATTTTCAAAATTGCCCGCCATATTTTTTTGACGATACAGATAGTATGGCTGCAAACCCATCCGCTTGGCATAATCGGCTGTCAGACCGATAATCTGCTCGGTGTTGGTAAACGTCAAATCCCGATACTCCTCACGAAACATCTGTAATCTGGCCGCCCGTTTGATCGCCAGGGAATGCACGGTTAGATTATCCGGGCCAAGTTCCAGCGTTTGCTGCAAAGTGGCTTCCACCTCCGCAGACGTCTCATTAGGCAATCCGACAATCAAATCCATATTGATATTGTCAAATCCCATCTTCCTTGCCAAATGAAAGCTTTCTATGGCCTGTAACGGCGTATGGTTCCTTCCGATAATTTTTAACGTCTCTGCATGCATCGTTTGCGGGTTAATCGAAATTCTGGAAATGCCAAGCTGCCGCAGAACTGCAAGCTTTTCCGGCGTAATGCTGTCGGGCCGACCGGCTTCCACCGTAAACTCCAGGCAGTGCGACAGATCAAAGTCAGACTGAATTTTGCCAATCAGCCGCTTTAACTGCGGCGGCTCTAATACCGTCGGCGTACCGCCTCCGATATAAACGGTATGAAGCTGCTTATGAGCATATGACGCAGCCACAAAGTCAAGCTCCTGTTCGAGCGCATCCAAATACAGATCGATTCGCTCTTTCCAGGCCCCTATTGGAAATGAGGTAAACGAACAGTACAGGCAGGCGCTCGGGCAAAACGGAATGCCGACGTACAGACTGTATCCGTTTTGATAATCAAAACCGCTTAAAACAGAAATCTCACGTTTTGCAATTTCTATGCTTAAATTTATTTTTTCATCGGAGGTAAAATACGTGTCTTTCATATACCGCCGGATAACATCCTCCTGACGCCCATCTTCTAAAAACGCCAGCGGAATTTTGGTTGGACGAATCCCGGTCAAATCCCCCCACGGAAGCGTCCGACCCGTATAGTCGCACAACATCTGATAATACGCCTGCTTTAAGCGGTTTTTGGTCTCTTTTCGATTGGAAAAATCCACCGAAACCACCCGTTTTAATTTGGGCGCATCCATTGGATCGTACTGATCAAAAAACGCAATTTCAATCGTATCCGTCAGATAATCCGTAACGGCATAAAAGGACGTCTGATCGTTGACATCCTTTTTGTCCGCCGAAACGCAGACTTCCTCGGACGGAAAAAAAGCTTTGAGCAAAGAATGGATATCGTATTCAAAATCCGGCCTGTTTAATTGAACCGTAATCATAACGCTCCCTCTAAAAAAACGGATTATACTGCTGTTCCCAGCCGATGGTAGTCGTACTTTCATGCCCCGGATATACCTTGGTCTGCCCTGGCAGCTCCATCAGGCGCTGTCGAATGGAACTCGTCAGCTCCGCCATACTGCCGCCCGGAAAATCCGTTCTACCAACCGAACCGCAAAACAGCGTATCCCCTACAAACACCGCCTGCTCCTTGGGGATATAATAACAGCAGCCGCCTTTGGTATGCCCCGGGGTATGCAGCGTCTGAATCGAAAAGCCTGCCAGTTCCAGCGTTTCTTTGTCCCGGACATACACATCCGCATGGTACGGCGTAGGCGGCCCTCCCGCCATGCCGCTTAAATTGATGGCAGGCGTCTGTAACGTCTCTTTTTCAGCTTCATGCGCATAAATCAAAATATCAAATGCATCCGCCAAAGCCTTTGCAGCGGACGCATGATCAAAATGCCCATGCGTCAAAAGTATTGCTTTTGGCACAAGGCTCCTCTTGTTCAACTTTTCAGCCAGCATTTCCCCGTTATCGCCGGGATCGATCACCAATACTTCGTTGGTATCTTCATTTACCGCAAAATAGCAGTTGGTCATCACCGGACCAACTACATATTGTTCTACCCTAAGGCCCGCCATCATTATCTACCCCCTGTTTATCCTGTCGTCCGCTCAATATCCAGCACGCTCTCGACCTGACGAATCTTGTCAATTAATTTGTTTAGCTCATCTCTGCCCTTGACGCTAAAAGCAATTTCAATCGTCGCAATGCCCTGTTTATTCGTCTTGGAATGAATTCCGGTTATATCGATTTCACGCTCCGTAAAAATTTTGGTGACATCCACCAACAATCCCGTACGATTATTGCCAAAAACCTTTAGGCCTGCTTGATACAAACCATTTTTACCCTGATCCGCCCCATGCTGCCACTCAGCGTCTATTAATCTCCCCCGCTCAATTTCCGACAGGTTCATAATGTTAATACAATCCGTACGATGGATGGACACGCCCCGTCCGCGAGTCACAAAGCCAACGATTTCATCTCCCGGCACCGGACTGCAGCACCTCGAAAAATGCACGGCAACGTCATATAACCCTTTGACGATAATCCCACTCTTCGAACGTATCAAAGCCGCTTTGCCTTTGCCGTTAGCCGCCATCGCGTCTAAAATATCCTGATCGGTCATCTCGATCGCATGATCTTTTTTATAGGCTTCATACATCCGGTTGACAATCTGGCTTTCTTTCAAGCCGCCATGCCCAACCGTTGCCAAAGCGGAATTCCAGTCGCGGAAACCATATTTATTTAAAATTTTATACTGGTATTCGAGCTTATTGATATCGGAAAAATGAATCCCTTTTGCTTTACAATACTGAGCAATTAATTCCTTGCCCCGTAAAATATTTTCTTCCTTAAGCTCGCTACGGAACCATTGATTGATTTTATTTTTCGCCTGTGTGCTCTTTACGATATTGAGCCAGTCACGACTTGGTCCTCTGGAATTCTGGGAAGTGATAATTTCAATCCGGTCGCCATTTTGAATAATATAGTCAATCGTAACCAATTTGCCGTTTACTTTCGCGCCAATCATTTTATTGCCGACGGCAGAATGGATGCTATATGCAAAATCAATCGTCGTAGACCCGTTTGGCAGGTTCTTGACGTCTCCGGACGGCGTAAAGCAAAATACTGTATCGGAAAACAAATCCAGATCGCTTTTTAACAAGCTCATAAACTCTTTATTGTCGGACATATCGCGCTGCCATTCCAGGATTTGCCTGAGCCAGCTTAGCTTTTCCTCTTCCTGGTTTGCAAGACTAATCCCGGTCTTGCCCTCTTTGTATTTCCAATGCGCCGCAATGCCAAACTCGGCTGTCCGGTGCATTTCATACGTGCGAATCTGAATTTCAAACGGCTGTCCGGTTGAATCGATAAGCGTCGTATGCAATGACTGGTACATATTGGGTTTAGGCATTGCAATATAATCTTTAAAACGTCCCGGAATCGGTTTATACATCTCA
>CAOJLW010000263.1 GCA_948438565.1 uncultured Lachnospiraceae bacterium
ATCGGAGCGGATTCCTTTCGGGAAGCTTTGCGTATGGGCGCGGAGGTCTATCACTCCCTAAAAAAGATTTTGGCGCAGGATCAAAAATCGACGGCAGTAGGAGACGAAGGCGGTTTTGCGCCGGATTTAAAGGATGCGTTTGAAGTCTTTGACTACTTGACGAAGGCGGTTACGGAGGCCGGGTATACTTGCGGGAAAGACATCGTATTTGCCATGGATGCAGCGGCGTCCGAGCTGTACGACGAGAAACAGGGGATGTATTTTTTTGAAGGGGAAAGCAGGATTCGCGGAATGGAACCCGTGATGCGCAATACAGAGGAAATGATCTTATTGTATGAAGAGCTTTGCAGCAGATATCCGTTGTATTCGATTGAGGACGGTCTGGATGAAGAAGATTGGGACGGGTTTGAAAGGCTGACAAAACGGCTTGGCGATAAGGTGCAGCTGGTCGGGGACGATTTATTTGTAACCAATACAAAACGTCTGAAAAAAGGAATTGAAAACGGCTGCGGGAATTCGATTTTAATTAAGCTCAATCAGATTGGAACGCTTTCCGAGACGATGGAGGCGATCCGGACGGCGCACCGGGCGAGCTATACGGCCGTTGTATCCCACCGATCCGGTGAAACGGAAGATACGACGATTGCAGATTTGGCAGTTGCTTTAAATTGTGGACAGATTAAGACAGGGGCGCCCTGCCGGACGGATCGGGTGGCCAAATACAATCAACTCCTTCGCATCGAAGAAGAGCTCGGAGAGTTGGCCGTATATCCGAAAGAGGGATGTATGTAGCGATTTGGCTTTTGACGGAAAATTTATGGTTGAAAAAGAAACAGGCATATGCTATACTATTAAAAGTTATGAGAATGGATCAAGAAACAGGAGGTATGACCCGTGGCAGTGTTAAAGACAATTGTGACAGTGGTATTTGTATTAATATGCCTGGCATTGACAGTGATTATTCTGATGCAGGAAGGTAAATCAGCGGGATTGGGCGCGATTTCAGGTGCAGCGGACACCTATTGGGGCAAGAACAAGGGCCGTTCCATGGAAGGGATGCTTGTGAAGATGACCAAGGCTTTGGTAGCGTTATTTATACTGATTGCCATTGTACTGAATATCGGAAGCTTTTAGGCAAATGAGGCTGTCGTGTATACGACAGCCTTTTTCTGTAGAATGGGTCAGACAGACGCATTCGGATTTGCCAGCTGGTTAAGGAGGATTATGGAAAAAGAACAGTTGGAACAACGAAAAAAAATGATATATGATGTTATCTGCAACGATTGCTATGTGCCGATGAAAGTTAAGGAAATGGCAAGCCTGCTCTCCGTGCCAAAACAACAGCGCAATGAATTAGAAGAAGTTTTAAACGCGTTGGTTTTGGATGGGAAGATTGAAGTGTCCAAACGGGGCAAATATTTTAAAGCGGATGAGAAATATTTGACCGGGACGTTTACGGCGCACAGCAAAGGGTATGGGTTTGTCACGCTGGAAGGGGATGAGGAAGATATCTATATCCCGTCTGGCCAGGTCAACGGAGCGTTTCATAGGGATATCGTGCAGGTGGCCATAGAACAGTCTCCCGAGGGCAAACGCAGAGAGGGGAAGGTAGTCAAGATCCTTTCCCATGGACTGGCCCAGGTGGTTGGAACCTATGAAAGCTCCTCCAATTTTGGTTTTGTGATTCCGGACGATCCCAAAATCGGCAGAGATATCTTTGTCCCCAAAGAGCGTTCAAAAGGGGCGGTAGACGGGCATAAGGTGGTAGTGGAGCTTACGGATTACGGGAAGAAAAGCAAAAGTCCGGAAGGGAAAATTGTAGAGATTATAGGTCATATGCATGATCCCGGAACAGATATTATATCCTTGATCAAAGCTTATGAGATCCCGGTGGATTTTCCAGAACGGGTGTTAAACCAGGCCGTGCGCGTTGCAAAGGACGTTTCGGGAGCGGATAGGGCCGGACGCGCGGATCTCAGGGACTGGCAGATGGTTACGATTGACGGTGAGGACGCCAAGGATCTCGACGACGCGGTTTCTTTGACGCAGGAAGATGGGATTTATTGTCTGGGCGTGCATATTGCAGACGTCACCAATTATGTGCAGGAACGCAGCGCGTTAGACGTGGAGGCGCTAAAACGTGGAACCAGCGTCTATTTGGTGGATCGCGTCATTCCAATGCTGCCGCATACGCTTTCCAACGGCATCTGCTCTTTGAACGAAGGGGAAGATCGGCTGGCGTTAAGCTGCATTATGAAAATAGATGAAAAAGGCAGAGTGATCGATCATAGGATTGCCGAAAGCGTTATCCGCGTCGATCGTCGTATGAGTTACACAAATGTCAAGAAAATTTTAGAAGATCGCGATCCAGAGACAATCGAAGCATACCGGGAATTTGTGCCGATGTTTGAGCGGATGAAAGAGCTGGCGGCCATTTTGCGCAGGAAGCGGATGCGGCGCGGTTCGATCGATTTTGATTTTCCGGAGACTAAGATTTTATTGGATTCAGCAGGGCGTCCGGTAGAGATCAAACCCTATGAGCGCAATGTGGCGACGAAAATTATCGAAGATTTTATGCTGATTGCCAACGAGACGGTAGCGGAAGATTTTTTCTGGCAGCAGACGCCGTTTGTCTATCGTACTCATGAAACGCCCGACAATGAAAAGATCCGGAAGCTGGCTATGTTTATCAATAATTTTGGTTATGCGATCCATATCGGTTCCGATGAGGTGCATCCCAAAGAATTGCAGAAGCTTTTGCAAAAAATCGAAGGCGCTCCAGAGGAGACGTTAATTAGCCGGCTGACGCTTCGTTCGATGAGACAGGCGCGCTACTCGGTGCAGGGCTCGGGCCATTTTGGACTCGCGACTTCTTATTATTGCCATTTTACATCCCCGATTCGGCGCTATCCGGATTTGCAGATTCACCGTATTATCAAGGAATGCCTGCGGGGCAGGATGGATGAAAAGCGTCTATCCCATTATGAGGCAATCCTGCCGGAGGTGGCGCAGCATTCGAGTGAAACGGAGCGACGGGCGGATGAATTGGAACGGGAAACCGAAAAATTAAAAAAAGCGGAATATATGTCCCGTCATATCGGGGAGGAGTTTGCAGGCGTGATCTCCGGAGTTACGGCATGGGGGATGTATGTGGAGCTGCCCAATACCGTTGAAGGACTCGTGCATGTCACATCGCTTTTGGATGATTATTATGAGTATATGGAAAATTCGTATGAGCTGGTGGGTCAGGCGACGAACCGCCATTTTAAGCTTGGGCAGCGCGTGAAGGTTGTTGTGGCGGGAGTGGATCTGCTGCAACGGACGATTGATTTTGAATTGGCGGACGGGGAATGGTCCGTTTGAGGAACAGGAGCGTAATATGGGGAAAGACAGTGTAAAATGTATTGCCAACAATAAAAAGGCAAGGCATGATTATTTTTTG
>CAOJLW010000264.1 GCA_948438565.1 uncultured Lachnospiraceae bacterium
CGTGGCGGCTGCTTTTGCCACAGCCTATGGCGCCAGAGAACAGCGGGTAAAACAGCTGCAAAAGAAAAAACGTGAATTGTTGCTGCAATATCCGGATTTCGTCAGTAAATTGTCGCTGCTTTTAGGAGCCGGCATGAATATATCCGGCGCATTGCGCAAAATGGATCAGATGTATCAAAAGCGCAGGCAAAACGGAGGAAAAGAAGAGGCGGCTTATGAAGCGCTTGGAAGAACAATGCGTGAAATGGAAAACGGGATCGGAGAATTGCGGGCATACCAGGGATTTGCAGAACGATGCGGCTTACAGCCATACCGCAAGTTGATTTCTTTATTGATTGCCGGGCAAAAGGCCGGGAACCGCAGACTGATGGAGCAATTGCATGAAGAAGCGGATCGGGTATTTTTAGAACGCAAGAATACGGCGCGCAAGCTCGGCGAAGAAGCGGGGACCAAAATGCTGTTTCCCATGATGATGATGCTGTTGATTGTCATGGGGATTGTGATGATTCCGGCGGCGTTGTCGATTTATGGAACATAAATAGCGCAGTAAGAGATGGAGGAAGGTAAATGAGAGGATATAAAGAATTTTTATTGGAAGAAGATGCCAGCGGCGTGGTAGAAGTGATATTGATTATTGTGGTTTTGATTGGGGCGGTGGTTATTTTTCGTAAACAATTGCAGGCATTGGTTGGCGATCTATTGGATTCCGTCGAGAATAAAGCCAAGGCAATCGAATGATGCGGAGGTGGAAAGGGCGGGCGTTTGTAACTGTGCCGCTTTGTCTGGCTTTGACGTGCCTGGCCGTATTTCTTTTGAGCCTTGCGGAAGCGGCGCGTTATGACGGTTTAAAGGCGGATGTCGGAGAGTGGACGCACGTTGCGTTAGAGTCCTTGTTTGCAGGATATCAGCCGACGCTGTTAGAGACATATGGTATGTTTTATCTGGATGGAGGATTTGGCGCAGAGAGCCTGGAGCTCTCTGCGGCGGAAGATGAGATGGAAGCGTTGCTCTATGAAAATTTATCAGCGGTCGATCGGACGGATGGCATGAACGCATATCGTATGCATACAGCTGGAGTAACGGTAGACGCATATCAGCTTGCCACAGACGGGGAAGGGAAGGTGTTTGCCCATCAGGCTGCGGAGACAATGAAAACAACGATGGGACGGCAGGCAGCGCAGGAAATTATGGACAGGATTACCGGCATAGAGAAAAAAGAACGGGAAAGCGGAGATCCGGAACAGTCCATGCAGGATGCTAAAGCATCACTGGATGGACTGGCCAGTCAGGCAGAGGCTGCCAAGGAGGAAAACCAGGCGCCGATAGAAGCCGGTCAGGAACCGATAGAAAATCCGCTTGATTTAGTAAAACAGCTTCGTCAACAGGGGATTCTGGCGCTGGTATTTCCATCGGGGAAAACCGTGTCGCAAAAAGAAGCAGTCGTGGATAACTGTTTGTTAAAACGGGATCTGGAAACAGGAAATTTTCGACAGGCGTCATCTCCCGATTGGTATGAGCGGGTGTTAATGCAGGAATTTTTGAAAACCTTTGCGGGCGATGCTGTGTCACCCAATGAAAGCGGAGCGCTTTCCTATGGGACAGAATATTTGATTTGCGGCAAGGGCAGCGATATGGAAAATCTAAAAGGAGTGGTTCATAAACTGCTGTTGTTGCGGGAATGCCTGAACTTTTTATATTTGCAGACGGATCAGGCAAAACAGGCGGAAGCATTGTCGGCCGCCACTGCGGTGGTCGGGGCATTGGCAAATCCGGCAATTCTTCCGGTAGTGCAGCAGGGTATTTTGGCGGCATGGGCCTATGTGGAAAGTATATGCGACGTAAAAGCGTTGTTAGCCGGTGGGAACGTACCGTTACTGAAATATTCCGGAACCTGGAAAACAGAAATTTCCGCTTTGGCAGAGGCAGTCAACGGAGATTATTCGAATGAAACGGAGGGATTTTCCTATGAAAGCTATTTGGACGCCTTGCTTTATGCCACTACATTAAAAAAAGCTGCATATCGTGGCATGGATTTGATGGAATGGAGTATGCAAAAAGAGAATAGATATGCAAGGCGCAGAATGGATCATATGATAACTGGGATCAAAATTACAGCAGAATACGATGCAGTACCGTTGTTTTTGGGTTTTTTTGAGGAAAATCGGATTGGAGGATATCAGTGGATCGAACAGGCGGAATATGTCTATGGGCAGTAAATTATCAATGCGGATATGGGGAGGTGCCTCTTTTTTGTTATATCAAATCTCTCTACCTGTAAAAAATTATTTAAAAAAAATACTGTATCAAGTACAAAAAGAGGTATCGCCCCATATGCATATGGGAGCGTCCTATATGGTGGAGTGTGCAGTGGCGCTTCCGTTTTTTACAGGCTTTATGGCTGCGCTTTTATTTTTCTTTCAGGTTCTATATGTGCAACAGGAAATTGGAAATGCGTTGCTTCAGACAGGCAGGGAATTGTCTGTGATAGCCTGTCAAGAAGAGTATGACAGTCGGGCAATGGCGCTGCTTGGGAAAGCAATGTTGTTGAAGCATTTGGAGCGGGATTCGGCGTCATCGTCGTTTCTGCTCGGCGGCAGACATGGGATTATCCTGACGCGTTCAGACTTTTCTGGAAATTATATCGATCTGCGTGCGGACTACCGCATACGGCTTCCGTTTTCTTTATTTGGAGAAAAAGGGATTTCGGCCACGCAGAGATTGAAATGCAGAAAGTGGACGGGCGGCGGCTATGAGAAAGACAGCGGGGAAAGTGTGGTATATATTACGCCAAGTGGGAGCGTCTATCACAGAAAACGGGATTGCGCCTATTTAAATCCATCCGTGGAAGCAGTAAACGGGGATGCGCTTAGCAGCCTTAGAAATGCGGGGGGCGGGAAATATTATCCGTGTCTGATGTGTATGAAGGGCAAAATGAAGCATAATATGGTGGTATATCTTACGCAATATGGAGATCGTTATCACTGCAAAAGAGACTGCGGTAAAATCAGACGAACCGTATATTGTATTCGTCTTTCAGAGGCACAAGACAGGTCGGCTTGCAGTAAGTGTGGAAGGGAGTAGTTTATGGTACAGTCATATGTATTGTTGGGTACATTGGGCGTGCACAGTTTAGAGGATATTCGAGAACAAAAAATCACCGTAACCATTACGCTGTTTTCCGGAATTTTGGGAGTATTATTACATTTATTTTTTCAAAACCGGAGTATTTATGAGATGTTGCTTGGCGTTATTCCCGGAATCGGAGTATTGGCGCTTAGCTGTTTGGCAAAAAGACAGATTGGAATCGGAGACGGCATGATATTTATGCTGACCGGATTGTATTTGGGATTTTGGGATAATCTTTTGCTGATGTTTTTGTCCTTTACCCTGGCGGGGATTTGGGGATTGTTTTTAATTCTGGCGCGGCGATGTAAAAGGACAG
>CAOJLW010000265.1 GCA_948438565.1 uncultured Lachnospiraceae bacterium
TTTGGCATTATCGATACGGCGGGATTTCCGAAGGACAGCTTTTATCTGTATCAAAGCCAGTGGAATGATGCGCTGCATACGCTCCATGTGTTGCCGGTATGGAATCGGGATGAAATTATGGTGGACGATAACGGCAACGTGGAAGTGGTCGTATACAGCGACGCTCCGGTCGTAAAACTCTATTTAAACGGCGAAGAGATCGGCAGCGCGACGGCGAAACGCACAGATACGCCGACAGGCGGCTATCAGAATTATACGGAAGGCACAGGATGCTTTGACAGCAGCAAGGCAGGCGGTCATACTTCGCTTTACGCGACGTTTTTGGTTCCCTATGCAGAAGGAAAGCTGGAAGCGAAGGCTTTTGAAGCGGACGGCGCGACGGAAATTACCGATACGGACGGACGCAGTTATGTAGAGACGACCGGTAATGCGCTGAAGCTTGCCGTATCTGCTGATCGCACGGAAATTACGGCGGATGGCAAGGATTTGAGTTATATTACGATTGACGTTACGGATCGCAACGGCAAACTGTTAAACGGCGCGGAGCCGGAAATTACGGTATCCGTAGAAGGGGACGGCAAGCTTTTGGCGTTAGACAACGGCGTGCAAAACGATGTGACGGCCCACAGCGAATCGACCAGAAAAGCGGGCAAAGGCAAGCTGTTGGCGATTGTGCAGTCTACAAAAAATGCAGGAGGCTTTACTGTGACGGCCAGCGCGCCGGGATTAGCTGCTGCGTCAGAAGAAGTCGCGACCATGGATTCAGTCGGTGAACCGACAGAGCAAACGATTGTAAGTTATGATATTTCCCGCAATTATTATATCAAGAAGGGAGCGGCCCCGGTATTGCCGGAGTCGGTTACGGTCAATTATTCGGACGGCTCTTCAGAAAAAAAACCTGTAGTATGGGATGAAATTCCAGCGGATCAGGATCGCTATTCCGTATTTGGAACGGTTGCCGATTTGGGTTTAAGCGTCCAGGTCAATGTCACGGTGGTTGAAAATGTGGTCAGCATTCTTAATTATTCCGCCGCAGTCGGAAAAGATGCGGCGTTTACGCTTCCGGCGTCACGTCCGGCAGTGCAGGCGGACGGCACGGTTTTGACTGCAGAGTTTCCGGTGACCTGGGATGCTCCGGAGGATATGACGGCTTCCATTGGCGTCAAGGAAGTGCGCGGAGTGGCCAATGTATTTGGAGAAAGCATGGACGTAACAGCCATGGTACGTGTGACGACAGGCGGATATGTGGACGGCGGAGACGCGTTGCCAAATGTTTCGGAGATGTATGTCAACGGCGTATCCAGCGCGCAAGACAGCGCTGTAGCGGATGTATTGGCCGGTTTAAAGGATCAGAAAGCTTCCAAGACAGATGTGGCCTGGAGCGGACGCGGGACATTGGATTTCCGTCTGGATACGGCAATTTCGTTAAAAGATATTACGCTTTATTTGCAGGATACGGCGCCGACGTCTGATACGATGCATTTGTATTCGTCCAGCGATAATGGCCAAAATTGGATGAAAGCAGACTGTAAGATCAGTAATCAGCAGGCGGACGGCGTTACGATCCGTACATTGACGCCGAACGATACGGTTTCTGAGACATGGTTCCGTGTGGAATTTGAAAAAACGGTTTCTTTGTTGGAGCTTAAGATGAATACGCGTACGCCAGTATTTCCGATTGGTACGCAAGCGGCGTTGTCCGCTCTTCATGTGGGCGGCAGGATTGCCAATGCATCCACTCTCGAAAAGGGTTGGTATGGAGTTCCGGAAACGGATTTGGACGCAGCGGATATTACAGCGACTGGACGCGACAATGCAAGCGTTACGATTTTGCCAAAAGACAGCGACAATATCGTGCGTATCGTAATGGAATCTGAGAATCATGCGGCGCGTGGGATGTATCAGGTACAGATGGGCACAGACAATATGACAAACGATAATCCAAACGACGACGCCAGCGATTATCCGTATCGCGACATGACTATGACTGCGCCCAGTTATCATGGTGAAGAACCCCCTGCACAGGCGGCCGATAACAATGCGGGAACAATGTGGCACAGTCGATGGGGAAATACCGGTTCTGGTGAAAAAGATTTAACCAATCATCCGGATCAACGTTATCTGCAAATGGAACTCAAAGAGATTACAAAAATAAAAGGACTTCGCTATTTGCCGCGCAATAAGGATAAAAACGGCATTGTGCTGTCCTATAGGATTGAAACGAGCACGGATGGCGAGAACTGGCAGGAAGCGGCGTCTGGAACCGGCTGGAATACGGCAGTGGAATGGAAAATGACGCAGTTTGATGCGGTGGATGCGAAATATATCCGTCTGTACGGCGTCGAAACATCCGATAATAACGGCAATGTATCCAATCAGTATATGTCCGCAGCCGAAGTCAGGGTGCAATGCATGGTAAATGAACTCTACAGCGGCAATACGACAGTGTCTTTGGCAGAGGGCGAAGATACGGTAGATTATACCGGGACTGCAATTACGCCAAAACCGACCGTAGTCTATCAGGCGTCTAAAGAAGCGGAAGGCATTGCCTTGCGGGAAGGCACGGATTATGAATTGAGCTACCGCAATAATGTGGAGCCGGGCGCTGCGACGATCGTCGTAAATGGAATCGGCAGCTATACGGGCGTGGTGGAAATTGGTTTTACAATCCGTGCGGTAGAGTTTCAGGTGAAAAGCTATGAGACGACCAAAGTTACAGTGGAAAAAGGACAATATCCGGTACTGCCGGGTACGGTAACGGCTGTTACAACAGCAGGGAAGCGGCTGATGGATGTGCAGTGGGACAGCATCAACAGCAGCGTCTTGGAAAAACCGGGAACGTTTACCTTGTATGGCACGGTCAGTGAGACAAACGCCCGCGTTCCGGCTGAAATAACCGTAAACGACAGAATTGGCGTTGGCAATGTAACGGTTTTGACTACAGTGGGCAAGCTGCCCGTTATGCCGGAACAAGTAGACGTTTATTACAGTAACGGCTCTGTCGAAAAACGCGACGTTGTTTGGGATCTGTATGAGGAAGATTTTAACGAGACAGGAATTGTGACCGTTACCGGAAAAACAGGCGCCGCAGACGCCAAAGCAACCGTGCGCGTTGAGGATGCCGTAGAAGATCATAACGATACGCCGGAGAGGCAAAATCTGGCTTTGAATGAGAACGGAGCTTCTGTGTCCAAGGAATGGCCGAGAACATTTGCCTATATTGGCTCGAAAAACGATTTGGCGCATTATGCGACAGATGGGAAAAAGGATTTTACCAGCAATGCTTCCAAAAGAATTTGGTGCGATTGGGAGAGCGGCGTATTCCATACCAATCCGGACGCGGCCGTAGGCGCAAACGATCATTATCCGTTCTTGGCCACTGCCTTTGGCGTAGACGGCAGTACAGCCGATGGCGATCAGAAAAAATATACGGTTA
>CAOJLW010000266.1 GCA_948438565.1 uncultured Lachnospiraceae bacterium
ACATTTGGATAATAGTTTTTTCATACACATATCCTCTATTTTTATATACCAGTCTAATCCAGTAGGATAAGTCCGGTAAAATCATTGTATTTTCATAATGAATTTGATACAATAGCCAATAATAATATCATCACAAATAGGAGAACACACTATGATCACCAAACCAAAGAACGGAAATTTTATCGCTTTTGAAGGCATTGACGGAAGCGGTAAAAGTACGCAAATCCGAATATTAGCCGAAAAATTACGCGCCGCAGGGATTCGCTGCTATACTACTATGGAGCCTACGGATTCCCCGATTGGTTCCCTGATCCACCAAATTATGATCGGACGAGTCAAAACAGATCCCAAAGCCCTGGCCGCTTTATTTGCCGCAGATCGCCTGGATCATCTGCTCAATGACGTGAACGGCATCCTGCAAATCCTCCAGAATGGGACAACCGTCCTGACGGACAGATACTATTTTTCCTCCTATGCCTACCATAGCGTCGATATGCCGATGGATTGGGTAATACAATCCAATGAACAAAGCAGCATCCTGTTACGTCCTACAGCTACGATCTTTATTGACACTCATCCGGATACCGCTATGGAACGGATTGCTAAAAACCGTTCTCACCGGGAACTATTCGAAAAAAAGTCGCGCCTAGTCCAAGTCCGTGAAAAATATTTTGAAGCATTTCAGAAACTCAAAGATATCGAAAACATCATTACAATAGACGGCAACCGCACCAAACAGGCAGTCGCAGAGGATATCTGGACGCTAATTCAAGAGTTCCTGCCTTAGAAACGTTGTATTGATACCTAGAATTTGCTACAATATGATCCAGACAAAATGAAGGAGGTCTACTATGGCACAAAATCCAATTGTAACATTTGAAATGAAAAACGGCGATACCATCAAAGCGGAACTCTATCCGGACATCGCCCCAAACACAGTCCGTAACTTTATCAGCCTTATCCGCAAAGAATTTTATCACGGACTGATTTTCCACCGCGTGATAAACGGTTTTATGATTCAGGGCGGCGATCCGGAAGGAACCGGCATGGGCGGCCCCAGCTATGGAATTAAAGGAGAATTTGCACAAAATGGCTTTGCCAACGATTTAAAACATACGGCCGGAGTATTATCCATGGCTCGTTCGATGATGCCGGATTCCGCCGGAAGCCAGTTTTTTATTATGCATAAAGACAGTCCTCATTTAGATGGCCAATATGCGGCTTTTGGAAAAGTCATTGAAGGCATGGACGCCGTCAATCGCATTGCTGAAACCGCAACCGATTACTCCGACAGACCTTTAGAAGATCAAGTCATGAAAAGAGTTACCGTAGATTGTTTTGGTGAAGAATATCCGGAACCGGAAACACTTTAAATAAGCAAGATCTTTCCTATAAAACGATAAAACAGCGGGTTCCTCATACACAGGAATCCCGCTGTTGTTTTATTCCTCTTCTTCAATATCCTTATGGACAACTGCTGCTACCGCACCGGATACGGCCGAAACCACTGCAATCACAGCAACAATCACAACAAATAACAGCACACAGAACAGGAACACGAATACTCCGCTTTCTGTCATAATAACCTCAACTTCTTTCTCTCAACTATTTTGTACTGGCTATATTGTAACATAAAAACCTGTTCCCGTAAATACACAAAACAAATAAATTCCCACAAAGCAAAGCCGCCAAAATCCGAATCCATCGAATTTTGGCGGTAAAAACTTTTCATAATCCCCAACAAATATGTATTTTTTGTTGTTTTGTCGTCACCTCAACCACTACTGATACTTCCGATTGTACAGGTAGAGGAGAGCCAGTATCCCCACGAGACCGGCTAACATAGTTGCTAAACCTGCTGGACCAATATTGCGCTGGCCCACGATAATCAATACCATGCTAACTACAAAAACAATCAAATAAATAACCCGAATCATCCATTTCATCGCAATCCCTCCTTTTTAACCTTTCAAACCGCCAAGGCTCATGCCTTGCGTCAGTTTCTTCTGCACCATAATATACAAAATCAAGGTAGGAAGCATAACAATTACAAGTCCTGCATACAACTGTCCATAATTGGCCGCTGCCCTTTGCGCCTGCATCAAGTTCATCAGGCCTACCGGAAGGGTCTTTGCATCCTTGGTCAGCAACGTCATCGAAATAACGTATTCATTCCAGAAAGACAGGAAATTGAACAAAATAACCGTAATAATACTCGGCAACGCCATAGGCATCATAATCTGAATCATCGTTCTAAAATAGCCGCTGCCGTCCACATACGCCGCCTCTTCGTAATCCCTTGGGATCGTAATAAAGAAACCAGATAGCAGATAGATTGTAAACGGCAACGCGGTCGCCGCATATACAAGAGCTACGACAAACAAATTATTCAGGAAAAATCCGTCTCCTCCCATCTTTCGCAATAATGCGTCCGCATCTACAAACATCAAGAAGATTGGCACTACGATATAGTTGACATTGATAAATAATCCACCCATAAACAGGGTATTGATTAATTTGCTCCCCCAGAAACGATATCTCGCCAACACGTATGCTGCTGGCAGCGCAACCACCAGCAAAATAACAAGCGCCAATGCAGTAACCAATACGGAATTTAAGAAGAACGATCCCATATTCGCTTTCTCAAAAGCGTCTATAAAGTTCTGAAAATAAACGCCTTTTGGTATCGTCCAAGGACTTCCATAAAATTCAGAATTTTCTTTAATGGATGCTACAAATACCCACCCTACAGGCACTATGATACTAATCGCCAACGTAATCAGCGCCACATAGATAAAAAGCCTGTACAGGGTATCCAAACTCATTTCTTTTTTCTTTTTCATGTACACTCCTCCTTAAAATTCCAATGGTTCTCTCTTGGTAACCAGATTGACAAGAGCTGATAGAGCAAAAGAGAACAAAAAGACTACAACACCGATTGCCATGCCGTACCCATAGGAAGAATTTGTGTAAGCCTGTTTATACATATAGCTTAAGAATACTTCCGTAGCGCCGTCAGGGCCTCCACTGGTCAGTACTTTTACAAACTGAAAGCTTAAGTTGATAGAGCTGATTACGAAAAAGGTTAAAGTCGTCCGAACATTCGTCCAAATCAATGGCAAAGTAATAGAAAAGAACTGCTGAATTTTGCTTGCCCCTTCCAGATTGGCCGATTCATAAAGACTTTCCGGGACACTTGCCATACTTGCCATATACATAACCATATAATATCCGATCGCCTGCCAAATCATCGCAATGACTAAACTGTAGATAACAATCTTTTGATCCCCCAGCCAAAGAACCGGCGATTTATCACTCCCCCTGAAAATGCCGATAATGCTGTTTAAAAGACCGTTCGTCGGATCGTAAATTGCTGAAAAAATAGCAGAAATAACGACTACAGATAAGATATTGGGTATGTAAAATATAA
>CAOJLW010000267.1 GCA_948438565.1 uncultured Lachnospiraceae bacterium
TTCCCGCATTTTCCCCTGCGAGCAAATAATTTGTCTTTTTCGAAACAGAACCCGTTACTTTTCCTCCGGATTGTTCAATCATTGCAGCCGCTTCTTTTCTGTCCATACCGGAAAGCGTGCCTGTAATGACAAATGTCAGTCCGGCCAGACTCTGATCCTTGGCGACAGACTCCTTACATTCCATATTGACGCCTGCCTTCTTTAAACGTTCCATCAAGTCCTGGTTTTCCTTTTTATCAAAAAACTGACGAATACAGTCTGCTGAAACTTCCCCAATATCATCAACTTCCTGAATCTGCTCGGACGTTGCCTGCATTAAGGCATCCATCGTTTGAAACTTCCGCATAATCGCTCTTGCCGCCGCTTTTCCAATATTGGAAATCCCAAGGCCCGTCAAAAGCTTATACGCATCGTTTTCTTTGGATTTTTCAATCATGGCCAGAAGCTTATCCGTATTTTTCTCTTTTCCAATAATGCCCTCTTCAATCAAAGCGTCCCGATGATCTGCAAGCGTAAAAATATCCGCCACATCGTGGAGATATCCCTTTCTGACCAGCTCCTCCATATATACCGTCCCAAACCCTTTGATATCCATGGCGTCCCGGCCCACAAAATTGATTAGATGGCGTTCCAACTGTGCAGGACAGTTGGCGTTGGTGCATTTGATATCTGCGGTGTCCGAATCTCGAACTGTTTTTTCCCCACATACCGGACAGATATCCGGGATCTGAAATTTTACCCAGTCAACCGGACGTTTCTCTTTTTCCACACGTTTTACTTTTGGAATGATTTCACCGGATTTATAGACGACAATGGTGTCCCCGATTCCAACATCCAATTCATCGATAAAATCCTGATTGTGCAGCGTTGCCCGGGAAACCGATGTGCCGCACAGACGGACTGGTTCAAAAACCGCCGTCGGCGTAATTCGTCCGGTTCGTCCAACCGACAATTCAATCTCCTGTAAAATGGATTCTTTCTCCTCCGGCGGATATTTATAGGCCACCGCCCAACGCGGAACTTTTGAAGTCGCCCCTAAAAGCTCCCGGTCGCTGTAACGATTGATTTTAACCACGGCGCCATCAATATCATACGGTAAATTTCCTCGGTTCTCGGCAATCTCTTCAATCGCGTCCCAAACTTCTTCTTTTGTTTTACACAGCCGATAGCCGTCAATCACAAAAATCCCCTGGCTCTTTAAAAAATCATATCCCTGCGTATGCGTTTCCAAATGAATCCCGCGCGTCTGCTGGATATTGAATACAAACATGGACAGCTTCCGTTCTTTGGTAATCAACGGATTGAGCTGACGCAACGCTCCGGCTGCACAGTTCCTTGGATTTGCAAACGTCTTTTTGCCCAACAATTCCTGCCTGGCATTTACGGCGTCAAAATCGGCATTTTTCATATAAACCTCGCCGCGGATTTCCAAATATTCCGGCTTGTCTATAAGGTTTTGCCTCACATCCCGAATCATCTTTGCATTTTCCGTAACGTCCTCCCCAAAGTTAATTCCATCCCCTCTGGTTTCCGCTAACTTTAGTTCGCCGTTTTCATAACGCAGCGACAAGGAAAGGCCGTCAATTTTATATTCCACTACAAACTCCGGATCCTCTAACTGCTCCTGCATCTCTTCTACAAATTTCATAACCTCTTCTTTGGAAAAAACATCCTGCAGGCTTAGCATCGGCACATTGTGACGCACCAGGGTTCCGGCCTGTCTTTTGGCCGTCCCGCCCACTTTTTGAGTAGGAGAATCGGCGTCCGCATATTCCGGATTCTCCTGTTCTAATTTTTTTAGCTCCTGCATAAGCTTGTCAAAGTCATAATCGGAAATTTCCGGATTATCTTCATTATAATATCGTTCGCTATGATATGTGATTTGCGTTCTTAATTCTTCAATCCTTGCTTTGATATCCATTCTTCTGCTCCTTTTTGGGTATGACCGGCGTATTCGTTGAATATGCAATCCGTTTTTTTAGCTCCTGATACTCTTCTTTTGTCACATCCCGATATAAGCCAAGCGCCAAATCCCCCAGCAATATATTCAAAATTCGCACTCGTACTAAGGCTTCCACACGATATTCAAAATATTCACACATCCGGCGTATCTGGCGATTATACCCCTGTGTCAATACAATTTTAAATTTCCGTTTTCCCATCTGTTCCACCCGGCATTTCCTGGTCATAACACCCAGCTCGACCAATGGCACGCCGCCGGCCAATCCCCGTAAAAACGATTCCGTAACCGGCTTATTGACCGTGACAATATATTCTTTTTCATGCATATTTCCGGCGCGCATCATCTTGTTGACAATATCCCCTTGATTAGTCATTAAAATCAAACCGGATGAGTCTTTGTCCAACCGGCCAATTGGATAAATCCGTTTTGGATAGTGAATAAAATCCACTATATTATTTTTTTCCCGTTTTTCGGACGTACAGACGATGCCGGCTGGCTTATGTACGGCAATTAAAATCCTCTCTTCTTCCTTTTGAACCGGATGTCCCAGAAAACAGACTGTCTGACCCGGTAAAACCCTGCTTCCGGCTTTCGCCTTTTCTCCGGCAATGGAAACGTTCCCCGCCGCAATCTGCCTGTCCGCCTCCCGCCTGGAACAAACGCCTGCTTCGCTTAAAAATTTATTGATCCGTATTCCCTCCGACATATGAAACCTCCCACGCAATTCCTCAAAAAATCGAAAAGACGGAGGCTTGTCCATCTATGATACCTGTATCTGACGGTTCAAGTCTCCGTAAATTGTTCCAATCAATCCAACAATCCGATTATTGAAGTAATTCTGTTTTAATAAAGCCGGTTTTCTCTCCATAGGATACTTTCGTCCAGCCTTCTGCATAACTGAAAATAACTGTAACCTGCTCACCGGCAAATGCAACGGCTACTTTTTCTGCATCTTCGCTCATGGATTTACGGACATTGACGCTTTCGGTCAGCGTGATTACCGTCCCCTCCGCAAAACCTTTGGCAGGAGCCGACGGTTCTTCCTGTTCAGCTTCCGGAGTCTCTGGGGCGGCCGGCTGTTCCGTGGAAAGATATTCTGATTTTACGTACCCTTCTATCCCGTCGCTATAGTTGATTCGACTCCACCCGTCGTCCCGTTCTTCTAAACGCGTCGTCTGAGAGCCAGGTTCCAACTGACCCAAGACTTCAGCCTCTTCACTGGCGCTGGCACGGACGTTAACTTTATCGGTAGTGTATACGGTAACTGCCGCTGCAAGCTCCGCCTCTTTTTGCTGCTTGGCCGCTTCTTCCTCAGCAGCCTTCTGGGCCGCCTCTTCCGCCGCCTTTTGCTCTTCTTCCGCTTTCTTGGCCGCCGCTTTTTGATCGGCGCTCCATACGGCCATCGCATCTGGTATTGTCGTTTCTATCACCGTCTTTAAACTTTCATCCGAT
>CAOJLW010000268.1 GCA_948438565.1 uncultured Lachnospiraceae bacterium
GATACGGTCGATCATGCCAGTGTTCTGGCTAAACAGTACCGTTATTCTTGGTCGATGGTAACCCTGGAAGGGGAATCCTTACGTCCCGGCGGCTCTATGACAGGAGGGGCATTTAAAAACAGCAGCAATCTTTTGGGCAGGAAACGTGAAATTGCCGATCTGACGCTAAATGCCAGACAGATCGGGGAAGCGTTGGAAGAACATAAAAAGCGTAGGGAAGAAATCCTGACGGCGCAGGCGTTTTTGGCGGACGATTTGGAAGAAGTTCGGGAAAAGCTACAACAGCAATATCTGTTGGAAAATACGGCAAAGCTCAATTTAGAGCGCGCCAATCAGCAAAAGGAAGAAAAAGAGCGTATCTGGAAGGATTTCCGGGACGAAGGGATTGCCCTGGAACGCCAGATCCGGGAAATCAAAGCCGGAAAAAGCAAAGCCTTAGAAGAAATGGAAGAGGCCAGACAAAAAGAAGAAGAGCTTACAAAGGCCAGTCAGGCTTTCCAGGATACGTTGGACGAACAGATGTATTTAGAAAGCAGCGCCAATAAAACGGTTTCGGAAATCCAGATGGAAGAGGCAAGCATCCGTCAAAAACGTGAGTTTGCCTTGGAAAATCAAGAACGCGTCACCATTGAGATAGAAAAATGCGACATACAGTTACAGGAACTCTCCCAGGACGTAGAAGCCGCCAGGGAGGATGCCGGGCAAAAAAAAGAAGAAATAGAAAACATCCGTCAGAAAATCGCGGATTTGGAAACCGAGTATGAACGCATGGATCAGGCTTTGCAGGAAAAAGCCGTTAAAAAAGAACAGATGGCGGCACAGAAAAAAAGTTTTTTCCAAAAGCATGAGGAACTTTCCGGCCGCATTGCCGATCTGGATAAAGAAGTATTCCGTCTAAACAATCAAAGGGAAACTTTAGAAGAGGCCAAAGAGCGCAAAGCCAATGAAATCTGGGAAGAATATGAATTGACCTTGCACGCCGCTTTAGAATGGAGAGAAGAAGCCTATCAAAATACAGGCGAATTGAAAAACCGGATTGCAGAGTGCAAGGAGCAGATACGAAACCTTGGGAATGTCAACGTCAATGCTATCGAAGAATATCAGGAGGTTTCCAAGCGTTATGATTTTTTAAATATGCAGTACGAAGATTTAATAGAAGCGGAAGCAGTCTTGGTTGGCATTATTGAAGAATTGGACAGCGGGATGCGTCGGCAGTTTACAGAGAAGTTTTCGGAGATCCAACGCGAATTTGACAAAGCTTTTAAGGAATTATTTGGGGGCGGGAAGGGAACTCTGGAATTATTGGAGGGAGAAGATATTTTAGAATGCGGCATCCGTATTATTGCACAGCCGCCCGGTAAGAAGCTGCAAAGTATGGTATTGCTGTCTGGCGGAGAAAAAGCATTGACGGCAATCGCATTGTTATTTGCGATTCAGAATTTAAAGCCGTCTCCGTTTTGTCTTCTGGACGAGATTGAAGCGGCGTTGGATGATTCCAACGTAGGACGGTTTGCAAAATATCTGCATAAGCTTTCCAAAAACACACAATTTATTGTAATTACCCACAGGCGGGGGACTATGGTGTCCGCAGACCGGCTCTATGGGATTACCATGCAGGAAAAAGGCGTATCCACGCTGGTATCGGTGGATTTGATAGAACATTGGGAGGATAAGGATGAGTAAAGAGAAAAAAGGATTTTTTGGCCGGCTGGTAGCCGGACTGACCAAGACAAGGGATACGATTGTTTCCGGCATCGATTCGATTTTCAGCGGATTTTCCAGTATTGACGATGAATTCTATGAAGAAATAGAAGAGATCTTGATTATGGGAGATCTGGGCGTACAGGCAACGGAAGAAATTTTGGAAAATCTGAGGGCAAAAGTCAAAGAAAATAAGATCAAAGACCCGCAGGAATGCAGGCAGCTTTTAATTGAAAGCATCAAAGAGCAGATGCGCCTGGAGGATACGGCATATCGTTTTGAAGAAGAGCAGTCCGTCGTGCTCGTGATTGGCGTAAACGGCGTCGGTAAGACGACGACGGTCGGCAAGCTGGCCGGAAAATTAAAAAATCAGGGCAAAAAAGTCGTGATTGCCGCGGCGGATACTTTCCGCGCGGCGGCAGGCGAACAGCTGGGTGAATGGGCCAACCGCGCGGGCGTGGAAATGATCGGCGGGCAAGAGGGCGCAGATCCGGCGTCGGTTATTTATGACGCGGTATCTTCGGCCAAATCAAGGGGCGCGGACGTATTGTTATGCGATACGGCGGGGCGGCTGCACAATAAAAAGAACCTGATGGAAGAATTGCGAAAAATCAACCGGATTATCGACAGGGAATATCCGGACGTCCATCGGGAGACGCTGGTTGTGCTCGACTCGACGACAGGGCAAAACGCTCTGTCCCAGGCCAAACAATTTGGAGAAGTGGCCAATATTACGGGCATTGTTTTGACCAAAATGGATGGGACGGCCAAAGGCGGCATTGCGGTTGCAATCCAGTCGGAGCTGCATATTCCGGTCAAATATATCGGCGTAGGGGAGAGCATTGAAGATTTGCAAAAATTTGATGCGGACGACTTTGTAGACGCGTTGTTTCGGACAGAAAAGGAGGATGTATCGTCATGCTGACGTTAGATAAATTTGAAGAGGCCAGCGAAAAGGTCAGAGAAGTCACGCTTGAGACAAAATTGATTTACAGTGATTACTTAAGCGCTCAAACCGGCAATAAAGTCTACCTAAAACCGGAAAATATGCAGTTTACCGGTGCATATAAAGTGCGTGGAGCATACTATAAAATCAGTACGCTTTCCAAAGAGGAGCGGGAAAAGGGGTTGATTACGGCGTCCGCCGGCAACCATGCCCAGGGCGTCGCCTATGCGGCGAAATGCTATGGGATTCAGGCCGTGATTGTTATGCCGACGACGACGCCTCTGATCAAGGTCAACCGTACCAAAAGCTATGGAGCCAAGGTTGTCCTCTATGGAGACGTTTATGACGAGGCCTGCGCTCATGCATACGAGCTGGCCCAAAAAGAAGGCTATACGTTTATCCATCCGTTTGACGATTTGGCTGTTGCGACCGGGCAGGGGACGATTGCGATGGAGATATTTAAAGAGCTTCCTCTGGTGGAATATATTTTAGTTCCGATTGGCGGCGGGGGACTTGCCACCGGGGTGTCCGCGTTGGCCAAGCTGTTAAATCCCAAAATCAAAGTCATAGGAGTGGAGCCTGCCGGTGCCTGCTGTATGAAGGCTTCGTTTGAGGCCGGGAAGGTTGTAACGCTTCCGACAATCAATACGATTGCCGACGGCACGGCGGTGAAAACGCCGGGAGAAACGATCTTTCCATATATTCAAAAAAACCTGGATGATATTTTGACGGTGGAGGATGACGAGCTGGTCGTTGCCTTTTTGGATA
>CAOJLW010000269.1 GCA_948438565.1 uncultured Lachnospiraceae bacterium
CGAATTATCCACCAGCACGACAACTCGGCCCTCCAACCTCGACATGGCCGCCCGATCCGGCCTCTGTGTCGTCTGAAATTGCGGAAACGGCGAATACCAGGTTTCCTCGGAAAGCTGTTCAATCATGCCGCTGTCTAAAATTCCGTCAATTTCGTACCGTCCCAGCCTCCGTCTGATTTCATTTAACAAACCCGGATAGACCAGATCCTCCATATAGACCAGATCCACATTCGTATTGGTGCGCGTACCGATTTTCACCTCTTCAACTTTTAGCTTTGGCGTACGCAGACGTTTCCGGATTAACGCGGTATTGACCTTAATTGAGTCGACAAACCCCTCTTTGGATCCGCGGATCACTTTTTCCGATTCTGGCTCCTGCACAGACATGGCCGGATATCCCTTGTCCGGAATTTTTACCGCTTGATCCAGTCCGTCCACAAATACGATCACATCGCCTGCAAACATCCCGCCCGCCGCTTCCTCTATCGTATCAAACAGCGTCATATCGGAAATTCCAAGCGCATTCTTTTTTAAACAGTCTATAATTTCATCCCCCGGCATTTCACAAAACTGGTTTAACATCCTGCCGACTACGGACTTTTCAAACAAAAAACTGCCGCCTGTCACCTCTATATACGCTAAAAAGCAGCCAATATCTTTGTTGACTCCAAGCTGCATCGTCTTTTTCTTAATATCCGCAGATTCTCCCAGCAATGCCAGGAAAGCTTCTTTGTTTTTTGACAACTCTTTTTCCATATGTTTTCCCATCCAAATAAAAAATAGGGATAGATCCTATCCCTATTTTAGTATCTTCTTTCTGATTCTGTTTTATTCCTGCCCGCGGATAATATTCTTGACCGCTTTTTCCTGGTTGACTACGTGCTTTTTAACCATTTGCGCAACATATTCTTTATCCCTGTCCTTTAACCCACGGACGATCTGCCAGTGCTCTTCAATCAGACGGGGATAACCCGTTTCATCTTTTAAATATTCCACACGGTAACGATAAATCTGCTCCCGCAGCGGATTTAACATTTTCACTAACCTTTGGTTATCTGCCGCGGCATAAAGGCCGTCATGAAAGGCAATATCCGTCTGGGCAATCAATCGGACGTCTTTGGTCTGAATCGCTTCTTCAAATGCCGAGAGTTTTTCCTCCATCTGCCCAATCTGCTCTTGCGTAATTTTATCACAGGCAAGCTGTACAGCCAAAACCTCCAGGGCTTCCCGAATTTGCAGGACATCCTGCATATCCTTTTCCGTCATCCTGGCAACTTCCGCGCCCCTCCTTGGAATTGTCACTGCCAACCCTTCCTGTTGCAGCATCCGGATTGCCTCGCGAATGGGTGTGCGGCTTACGCCAAGTTCCGCCGCCAATTGTAATTCCATCAGCCGTTCCCCTGGCTTTAAATCGCCCTTTAAAATCGCTTCCTGTAAAGTATGAAAAACCACATCCCGCAAGGGCAAATACGCATTGGCATTCAATTCTAAGTGCTCCATAAATCCCTCCATCTGTCTTTACTCTAATGTCCCGGCCCACGCCTGCGCCGACTTTCCAAATCGACCGCCATTCGATTATTATAAATACTCGTCAGGTAAACCTGCTTGGCCAGGTGGGATTCTTGCATAACCCCATACGCTGCGTGTGCCATTTGTTCATCTTCAAACAAACCAAAAACGGTCGGGCCGCTGCCGCTCATCATGGCGTTGAGGGCGCCGCAGTCCATCATACAGCGCTTAATTTCATCAATGACCGGATACTGTGGAACGGTCACCGTCTCCAATACATTCCCCATATGCTGTGCAGCCGTCTTTAAATCCCCTCTGCGAATCGCGGCGATCTGCGCACGGATATCCGGATGGGAAAGCTGACCGTCCAGCTTTAAATTTTCATAGACATATTTTGTCGATACGCTAATCCCGGGTTTTGCAATCAAAACCGGGCATTTCGGCATCGGTGGCAGACTCTTTAACTTTTCGCCAATCCCTTCAGCCAAAGCCGTTCCCCGCATCAGACAGTATGGCACATCCGCTCCTAATTTTACGCCAAGCTCCATAAGCCCCTGACGTTTAAGTCCCAGGCCAAACAACTGATTCATGCCATACAACATAGCGGCTGCATCCGTACTCCCGCCCGCCATTCCGGCCGCTACCGGAATATGCTTTTGTAACAAAACAGCCACCCCCGACTGTATCCCATATGTTTCCTGCAAGAGCTTTGCAGCTTTATAAATCAGATTATTTTCATTGGTAGGCAAAAAATCCAAATTTGTCTTAATCAAAATCCCTGGTTCTTTTGTCTTTGTAATTTTAAGCCGGTCATATAAATGAATCGTCTGCATCACCATCCGGACTTCATGGTAGCCGTCCTCTCTTTTGCCCAACACATCCAGACTTAAATTAATCTTGGCCAACGCTTTGACGTTTATTTTTTCCATACGTTTCCCCCTCTGTAACTTTTGCTGCATTGGCTGTATTTTGTATACGATAATTCTAACATTAAAGAAAAAAAAGGTCAATTCTACTTTATTTTTTCTTCCCGTCTGCCGATATTAAAATTGAACCATATGGATATCAATTATTATGCCAAGGAGGGTAAGTATTATGAGTAATGTTGGTGCAATTAATAACGCTGCTCCGATTTCGGTGACAAGCGCTGTAGCCGCATCTACCTCTGCCAAAGCTCCTCAGGACACTTCTTCTAAAGAAGCCGCAGAAAGCCAAAAAACAGAAAGCGGCGTTGTATATGAAAAAGGATCCTCTACCGTCAACACTTCTTATGTGAAGAAAAATTCTGCTTTAATCCGGCAATTAAAAGCAGATTCTGACGCAAGGCTTTCCCAGATGAAGAGCCTGGTAGAAAAAATGATGGGACAGCAAGGCGCAGCAATTGGCAATGCAGACAGTATGTGGCGTTTTTTGGCCAGCGGAAAATTTACTGTTTCTGCTGACGTCAAAGCGCAGGCGCAGGCCGATATCGCAGAGGACGGCTACTGGGGCGTAGAGCAGACTTCCGATCGGATTGTAGACTTTGCCAAAGCGCTGGCAGGCGGCGATCCTGCAAAAGCGGACGAGATGTTAAAAGCTTTTGAAAAAGGCTTTAAAGCGGCTACCAAGAGCTGGGGCAAGGATCTTCCGGACATTTCACAGAGGACCTATGATGCGGTTCACAAAAAATTTGACGCATGGAAAAACGAAGCCAATTCCAAAATTGAAACAGAATAACCAAACACAAAACCCCCAGAAGCTTCCACGAAACAAAAGCTCCTGGGGGATTTTATTTTGCCTATTCCGTACATTGTTCTTCTTTGGCTTTGAGAATCGCTTCATTCAAGCTCATCATCTTTGCATCCAGCATGGCCACCAACCCCGAACATTCCCGTAAATCCCGACTGATATAATCCGGGGCGTTG
>CAOJLW010000270.1 GCA_948438565.1 uncultured Lachnospiraceae bacterium
CTGTGCAAAATAATGTTCTAACGCCGCAAAATACAAATGCTGGTTTCGCAAAAAATTATCAGACATATTGCCCGTCCCCCGATGGCAATCGCTAAATACCACATAACGGCTGCATCTATTCAGAGGCAGCGCTACCGCGTTGGCAAATGCGCGTTCGATTCGTTTTCCATAACTCATTTCCGGATCCGTACCTTCCTTCCAAATGCGTGCAAACACAACATATGCCGAAAACATCCGGGAAGCTGCTCATACAACAGCAGCATCCGATCTACCGTATCGGTAAATGGAGCCGTTGCTATCCGGTACAGCCGGCAGTAGAACCGATTGAGTCCCTGCGCCAGTTTACGATGCCATCTGGCAATGCCTGCATAACACTCTGTCCTGTCCAGACATACGGTTACGCGGCGATTCCGTATCCGAAACTCACCTCCGTCATATCCGGCTTCCTGAAGTCCCTGACAAAAAGCCTCGGCAGCTGCGACATCATGAAAAGTCACGGACGCGTATAAAACCAAATCTTTTGGCTGGCTAAATAACCCCATCCGAAATGCGGCAAGCCACCAATGATATTCTTTCCAGGAAAACAGCTTTTCCCGGCGTCTTTCCAAACATATGCCAATCAACGGCATCTCTGTATCCGAAACAGAATTGTAATGCACCTGCCTGCGCTGATTCGGCGGTATCAAACGGTTGCTATGGTATACGCCAACCTCGGCTCCGGTATTGATCCCGTATTGTCCTTTCCAGAATTCAATCAGCCATGTTTTACCCTGATAATCAAAATACACAGGAAACGCATCAATAATCATTTGGAATTTGGACGCCAGACGATCAAATAATGCTTCATACCCTTCTTTTCTCTGCCATGCATAAATGCGACTGATAAAAATGTCCTCCCTCGGCACATAATCAAAGCCAAACGGTTCCGCCAATCGGGAAAGCATGGCGCATTTTTCCTCTCGTCCCATCTGCCGTATCTTTTTTACGCATTTTCTCCGTCTCCAAACCAGCCAGACTGCCAGTAATAGCAGTAAAATCACCAAAACAAATCCTATTGTTTTAACTTCCATTTTTCCCCTTTTTTTACTAAGATATGCGCTAAAAACAGATCCGTTCATTGTTCAAAAAAATACGGCTGGCTTTGCTAACGCCAACCGTATTTTATCGTATTTTTAATAGGAAAATTTAAAGATTGCCACGCCATATCCGGACAATGGATATGCAATCGAATATTTTTTGCCGTCGCACTCCTGCTTTTTAGCACGATAGCTTACCGGACGGCTCACCCCAGAGCCGCCAAATTTTTCGTCATCGCTGTTAAATATCAGACGATAGGATTTATTGACCGGCACGCCTACGCGATAATCCTCTCTGGCCACCGGCGTAAAATTGCAGACAAACAACAGACAATTCTTTCCATCCTTACTCTTCCGGATAAAACTGAATATGCTCCGTTCGTTGTCGTTGGCATTCAACCATTCAAACCCGTCCCAGCTGTGATCCAATTCGTACATTGCCGGATATTTTGTATACATATGCAACAGCTCTTTGACAAATTCCTGCATTTGTTTGTGTTCCGGATTGTTGAGCAGATGCCACTCCAATTCTGTTTTTTCACTCCATTCATGGAGCTGCGCGAATTCCTGTCCCATAAACAAAAGCTTTTTGCCCGGGTGCCCCATCATAAAGGCATAGCCGACTTTGAGATTTGCAAATTTCTCTTCTCCAAGTCCCGGCATTTTATTGATCATCGAACATTTTAAATGCACGACTTCATCATGGGATAAGACCAGAATATATTTCTCACTACAGTTATAGGACATCGCAAACGTCATCCGATTATGGTTGTCCTTCCTAAAATACGGATCCAGCTTCATATAATCCAAAAAGTCATGCATCCAACCCATATTCCATTTTAAGGAAAAGTTCAGGCCGCCCTCTTGCGCAGGGCCTGTCACCGATGGCCATGCCGTAGATTCTTCGGCAATCATTACGGCTCCTTTATTGCGCCCGGTAATCAGCGTATTGATGTGACGGAAAAATTCAATGGCCTCTAGGTTTTTATTTTCTCCGTACTTATTTGCAACCCACTGCCCATCATTTTTTCCATAATCCAGATACAGCATCGAAGCCACCGCATCTACGCGCAAACCGTCTATATGGTAATGCTCCACCCACATCAAAGCGCTGCCAATCAGAAAATTCTTGACCTGGTTATTGCCGTAATCAAAAATCTTAGTCCCCCAATCCGGATGCTCCCCTTTTCTGGGATCGGCATATTCATACAACGGCTGCCCGTCAAATTCGGCCAATCCATGCGCATCCCTTGGAAAATGCGCCGGTACCCAGTCCAAAATCACGCCTATATGGTTTCTATGGAAATAATTGACCATCCATGCAAAATCCTCCGGCGTGCCATACCGGGAGGTTGGCGCGTAATATCCTGTCACCTGATATCCCCAGGAGCCGTCAAACGGATATTCCGAAATTCCCATCAATTCAATATGGGTATACCCCATCTCTTTGACATAGCTGCAAAGCGCCTGAGCAAATTCCCGATATGTATAAAATCCCGTATCTTCCTCCGCACCCGGATGCCGCATCCAGGAACCCGGATGCACTTCATAAATACTCATCGGCTGCTCGTCCATTGTCTCACAGGCGGCGCGCTTTTTCATCCATGCGCTGTCCGTCCATTTGAAATGGTCAATATCCACAATACGGGAAGCTGTCCCTGGCCTTAGCTCCGAAAAATTGGCGTACGGATCCGCTTTATAGAGTTTTCGCCCGTCCGGCGTCTCAATCATATACTTATATAAGCTCCCCGTCCCAAGTCCCGGGACAAACAATTCGTAAATCCCCGTTTCGGCCGGCTCTAAGCGCTCCATTTCATGCGCCGTTTCATCCCACTCATTAAAATCGCCAATGACACATACTCTGTATGCATGAGGCGCATATACCGCAAAACAAATCCCTTTTTTATTCTTACGGGTCTGCGGATGCGCGCCCAATTTTTTGTAGATGTCATAATGCGTCGCCTGCCCAAACAAATACATATCTAATTCTGAAAAATTACCCATACTTTTTCCCTCCGGAATCTTAATTATTCTTCAAAATCCTTCTCCCTGAGAATGACATAATCATCCTCCGTATACCTTCTGGAAGTAATAATGGAAAGCGCTTTCTTGAACGATTTTTTTTCTACTTTCGCAATCGCTTCATCTACAATTTCTTTCACTTCCGTCAAGGTTGTCGCCCGATCCAGCCGTTGAATATTGCTGATTCGGTTATAAAGCGCCAATACGCCCATATTATCTATTTCATAATCCAGATCGTGCGCATATGCCTTGCCAAATTCTACAAGTTCATCGCTTGTAAATACTGGA
>CAOJLW010000271.1 GCA_948438565.1 uncultured Lachnospiraceae bacterium
CGCATAGAGAGAAACCGGGTTGTCCACCTGATCCGACGTCGCATAGGGAACTTTTTCATTGGAACCATACACGGAAGAAGAGGATGCATAGACCAAATGCCGCACCCCCTGATAAGCGGCGTTTGGATCGGTGCGCGCCATATCGTAACTGTGCCTGCAAGCTTCCAGAATATTGTAAAACCCTATCAGATTGGATTCGATATAGGCGTCCGGATTGTCTATCGAATAACGGACGCCCGCCTGCGCAGCCAGATTGACTACGATATCCGGGCAAAACTTAGAAAACGCCTCCTGGATGGCCAACTTGTCCGCTATATTGCCTTTCATAAACGTAAAAGCCTGAAATTGGCTTAATTCTTCCAATCGGCTTTCCTTGAGCTTCACATCATAATAATCCGTCAGGCTGTCCATTCCGATCACCTGTACGTCTTTTTCCTCGCTTAAAATCTTTTTTGCCAAATAGGAGCCAATAAACCCTGCGGCTCCGGTAATAAACACTGCTTTCATGGCCGTTTCTCCTTACCAACAATACTATGGAACTTATTTATTATACGTTGGGATCTGCTAAAAATCAATGTATTTACCTAAAAATTTTTTCAATCACTTGCCAACACGGTTGTATCTTATGCAAACCGTCATCCAAAGATGTCAGCCATCATCCCATTCTGAAAGCGTGAGATCAGAAAATTTCGCATGAAGCGTGTGTTGAATGATACCAGATAAGAACAAATTTTTGTTTTACGAAAAAGAGATGTATCTTGCAATGAATATATGCATATGCTATAATGCCATCTTTGTTACACATTCCCTCTCATGAGTTATTATGGGTTTTATCCTTATATGCTTTTCAAAAGAATTTCAGCTGGGGTAAGTACAGGAATGCCAAAACCTTCAAAATCTCTTTTGTTGCGGGTAACAATACAATCGCAATGTATAGATTTGGCACAAGTAGCAACAAGGCAATCTTCAAAATCCTTTGCCTTTTTCTGAAATGCAATCAGAATATCATTGTTCGTAACACTGCACACCTTAACAATTTCCAAAAGTTTTCCGACTGCCTTATATGCCAGTTCTGTGCTATGACTGTATTTTTTCACAAGATAGAAGATATCGGTTACAGCAGACGCTGATACAAAACCGTCTATTTTATGTTCCTCACAAAGCTTCAGAATCTTGTAGGAATCCTCTACAAAAGGTTCTCTTTCCAATAATACATCAATGATTACATTCGTATCACACATTATTTTCATATTTTAACAGACGCTCCTCTCGTAAAGAATCCCTATCCATACCAGAGGAAATACCGCCAAGCATTCCACGCAGGGAATCCACAGCAGAAACTTGTGGATTTACAACTTTAGCAACTGTTTTTCCATTACGGGTAATAAAGACGTCTTCCTCGGTAATTAAATCAAGGTACTTTCCGAAATTAGCTTTAAATTCTGTTGCAGTAACAACCATGACTAAATCCTCCTTTTATCTGAGTCACTTTGATTATATGCGATTTTATGGATAAAATCAATAAAATCATGCGAAATATGAAAAACCTTCATTAAAATTCGTACGATATGAAAATGCTAGCTGGAGTACGCTCCATATGTCTGAACTTTCACTTGATAAAGTGAAAAAATTTTTCTATCAAGCAGTCATCCTAAACACCATCTTTTCATGTATGAGCCATAATGAATCTCCACAGGATGTTTTGCACTATTTTCCAGAAAATGCCGCTTTATTTTGGAATTGCCCTATAGTATACTACCCTCGTCAAAAACAGAAACTATGAACAGTGGAGGTTTTAGATATGGCTGTAGAGCATCCCACCTATATTGCAATTGATCTAAAATCCTTCTATGCTTCCGTCGAATGTGTAGAACGCGGCTTAAATCCGCTAACGACCAATCTGGTTGTTGCGGATGACAGACGCACCCAAAAAACCATCTGTCTGGCTGTCTCCCCGCCCTTAAAAGCCTATGGCATACCGGGAAGGCCGCGGCTGTTTGAAGTCGTACAAAAGGTTCGGGAAGCCAATTGCAGACGTCTGCAATATGCGCCCGGACGCCGCTTTGTCGGGTCATCCTACGACGATCGGACGCTACAAGCCTCGCCGGAACTTGAAATCTCCTATATCACCGCCCCTCCCCGAATGGCTTACTATATGGAATACAGCGCCAAAATCTATCAGATCTATTTAAAATACATCGCTCCGGAAGATATCCATGTCTATTCTATCGATGAAGTATTGATGGACGCCGCCCCGTATTTAAAAACTTATGGTATGACGGGGTATGAACTGGCGCAAACTATAATAACAGACGTGTTACAGGAAACTGGCATTACCGCAACGGCCGGGATTGGCACAAATCTCTACCTGTCGAAAGTCGCTATGGATATTATGGCCAAGCATACAAAACCAGACGCCGCCGGCGTCCGCATCGCAAGTCTGGACGAAATCTCTTACCGACGCTTCCTTTGGAACCACCGTCCCCTTACGGACTTTTGGCGCATCGGATCCGGCTATGCCAAAAAACTGGAAGCAAACGGTATGTTTACGATGGGGGATGTCGCCCGGTGCTCTCTCGGAAAGTCGGGCGATTATTACAACGAAGATCTGCTCTATCGTCTTTTTGGCATTAATGCGGAGCTCTTGATCGACCATGCATGGGGTTATGAACCCTGTACCATCTCCGATATCAAGGCGTATCAGCCCAACGCAAGCAGCGCTGGCTCCGGCCAGGTTCTCCCTTGCCCCTACGACTTTCAAAAAGCCCGTCTGATTGTACGGGAAATGGCTGACGATCTGGCTCTGAACCTAGTTTCCAAATCCCTTGTGACCAGTCAAATCGTACTGACAATCGGATATGATTTGGAAAACCTAAAACACGGGTACCAGGGAATGGTGACGACAGACCGCTATGGACGCAAAATTCCCAAGCACGCCCATGGAACGAAAAATCTGGACTTTCAAACGGCTTCATCACAATTCATCGTCGACGCGTCTTTAAAGCTTTATGATTCCATTGTAGATAAAAGTCTGCTGATCCGGCGCATTCACATCACCGCCACCCGCTTGGCCGACGAAACGGAATGCTCCAAGGCCGTTTCCTATGAACAGCTGGATCTGTTTACGGACTACGCAGCGCTGGAAAAAAAGCGCAAACAAGAACAGGCCGCGCTTGATCGGGAAAAACGGATACAACAGGCCATTTTAAGCATCAAAGAAAAGTACGGAAAAAACGCCATTCTAAAGGGGACGGATTTAGAAGAAGGCGCGACCGCAATCGAACGCAACCAAAAGATTGGCGGGCATCAGTCCTAAATTCTGTCCAGATAGTGTCAAATGCCCTATGAAAAAATAAAGCCAAAGAAAAAGGCTTAGATGA
>CAOJLW010000272.1 GCA_948438565.1 uncultured Lachnospiraceae bacterium
CCTCCCCTCCATTCGGGGACGAATAACTCCGTGATACCACCCTGATTCTTAAGGAAAATCCTTAAGCGCTCATTTTATGCGTAACGTGCACAAAACGTTATGGACTACTATACTGGTTCACCCATACTGCTCCGATGCGAAAATTCAGCTATCCCCTTACATAAAGAAGCTTACAGCCGACGACTTCTTCTCTCTGAAACGTGTGGGACAGCTTACTGTACATCTTCCCTGCATTTACTGTTCTGTATTTTCAACTGCTTGTAACATAGTAACACAAGCGATGGGGAAATGCAACCAAAAATTCTTCCGATATTGCACTTACCATGAAACAGGGGATACGGCGTCCCCGTATCCCCTGTCCATCAGACCCTATTTATAAGTTGCTTTCAATCCGGCTTTTTTCAGTCTGGATTTTAAGGTATTCAACTGTTTTTTGTTCATCTTCTTTGGTACGGTCACCTTAGCCTTTGCCGTCCCATGGAATGCCTTGGTTCCAACCTTTGGCGCTTTCGTGCCTTTCAAGATAACCTTATTTAATTTCCTGCAGTTATAGAACGCCTTGGAGCCAATGCTCGTTACATTTGCCCCTATCGTTACTTTTTTCAGCGATTTGGCGCCTTGGAATGCTTTGGAAGAAATCGCAGTCACCTTAAATTTATAGCCGTCAATGGTCACCGTGGACGGAATCATCACAGAGGTCTGTTTTGCTTTGGTCAGTTTAGCGGCTGTAACCGTGCCTTTTGCAGCATCTGACTTGGTCACTTTATACTGTACGCCGCCGACTGTCTTTTTAGTTCCAACCTTCGGAACGGTCTGTACCGGAGTTGGCGTCGGATCCGGAGTCGGTTTTGGATCCGGAGTCGGCGTCGTGCCGCCTGCCGGTACCAGCTGTACTTTTTGTAAAGCTGCCAATGCGTTTGTCACTTCCTGTAAGGTTGCGTCTGCTTTAGCCAAAACGTTTTTGGCCTCATTGACTGCCGTCTGTAATTCCTGTACGGATGCCGGCGTATAGGCCGCGGCATTCTTAAGCTGCGCTTCCGCTGCTCCAATTGCCGTATTTAATTCGGCTTTCTTGGCCACAAGATCCGGATCCGGAGTCGGCGTCACCTCTTCAATCAACTCCGTATTTTGCAGTTTTGTAATCTCCTCTTCCAATTCCGCAATCGTTACGTCCGCTCTTTCCAGCGCTGCTTTCGCTTCATCTAAAGCTTTCCTTAAGTCTGCAACAGATTCCGGCGTATAGCCTTCCGTATTTTCTAACTTCTGTTCCGCTTTGTCTATCTCGTTCTGCAAATCTTGTTTCTTTTGAACTAGCTCCGGATCCGGATCTTCACCCTCCACCAGTTTTGTCATCTTCAGAGTACGGATTGCATCTTCCATCTGTGCCGCCGTTGCATTGCTATTCGACCAAACCTCATTTGCATCCTGAACCGCCTGCTGTAAAGCTGCAACAGATGCTGACGTATACCCTGACGTATCTTGTAGCAATTCATTGGCGTTGTCAATCTCGTCCTTTAGCTCCGCTCTTCTGGTAATAGCCGGATCTGCCATAAGCTGTTCTGCCGCTTTTTGCAGCTGCTCATATGCATGAAAATAATCCGCCGCCGTGCTTTCAGAAAATTCAAGTATCTGCTCTGCCGCCGTGATAGAATCCTGGAACTTTTTCCAACTTGCATCCGTAAAATCACTTGCCTGATAATCCGAATATTTGTCCATCTCAGTCCTTAAGTTTTCTTCATTAAATTGACTTGGACGATACAAATTTAACTCTGCAATCGTTCCATGCGTACCATTGCTGTCGCCTCCGGCATCATGAATTCTCAATCTGACGCGTTTTGCTTCAATTGGCTCAAAGGCTGCCGTTTTCATGTCAAAATTCTTAGCCCATCTTGCATGATTGACCACCGTTTCCTTGGTTCCGTCCGCTTTTTCCACGATAATACTATATTCCCAGATCTGGCCGTTTTCACTGTTCTGTCTTGGCAAATAGGACAGCGCGTCAATTACCGTCGGATTGGCCAAAGTCACCACCAGCCAATGATGCTCTCCTTGTGTGGAAGCATCTGAACCCCAATTCGTATGCCAAAACGTATCTTCCTTTCCATCGATTGCCTTGGAAGCCGGATCTGCCGCTGAACAAGCTTCGGCCGTCAATTCCGACTGCGGCACAGGTTCTCCTAACACCGGCACATAGTCGCCTGTAACGGATACCGATTCGATCTGTCCCTTAAAGCTGCTGGTCGTACTTCCAATGCGTCCCATTGGGATTAACATGGTAGCGGTCTTAGTAATTGGAATTTCAAAGGATTGTAATTTAGCGCTCAGTTCCGTCTCCGGATGATTCGCAAAATAAATATCCGGGTTATTATCTTTCATTTCCCCATTGACATACAGCGCCACCTTGTCCTGTCCGCTCACAAAGGTCAGCGTTACCCATTCGCCCTTCGGCAGTGTATAGTCAAATGAAAAGTCATATCCTTCTCTGGAGTAGCCGACTTTTCCGGTATTTTTTTGAGACGCCTTAAACGCATATGTCCCATATTGTCCAAATGCATCTTTGGATTCACAGAGGATCTGCTCGCCTGCTGCGTCCTCGTCCATTTTAACTGTCATAGTCAGAGTCATACCGGCAGTCATTAAATCCAACGGCGTCGTAGCATAGCTTTCTCCGCCGGAAAGTTTTAACGCTTTCCCTTCTTCTGAGGCCACCTGCTCCACGTTTTTTTGCCCCGTCAGATTATATGCATTGATGCTGGAATCCTTTTCTAACGTATCGTCAAACGTATACTCCGCCACCGTACTCGTCGCATAATCCACTTCTGCATAGACGTTTGTATTCGGAGCCGTACCGGTCCTAGACGCCACCTGCTGAAACGCATTGTAATCCCTGTCTTTGCCATCTCCCCAAAGCTTTGCGCCGTATGACGGCAGCGGTTTAAAGAAACGATCAAAGGAATCGTATTCTGAAATGCCGTTTGCACGCGTATCTATACTGTCATGCCAAATGGCATAGCATCCGCCCAGGATCTGTTCGTCTCCTAAATTGGCGGTTAAGTTGCCAATTACATTTGGCTTCCAGTTGGAATAAATCGAATTGGCATTGATATAGTTATTGTAATATCCCGCCGCAGGCACGATATAGTTCGGGCCTTCCAATGTGTTGATCAGATCATAACCCAAATCATACATATCCTTCGGATTGGCGTATCCGGTATTCCAGATATTTAACTGCACACCCTCAGAGGCCACCGGCGTCGTTCCGGCTTTATTCGTAAGGCTGCCCCACATCCGAACCGTCCTGCCCGTTCCCTGAACAAAGCGAATCATATCATCCGAAAATTTACGGAACAATTCCTTGCCCGCCTGGCCCT
>CAOJLW010000273.1 GCA_948438565.1 uncultured Lachnospiraceae bacterium
AATACTTCTCCGCTTCTCTTTCTCGGCCTTTTTGCCTTGCGAGCAGACGGCCTAATTCCGTACGCGATTGTATATTCTTGGAATCAATGGCTATTATTTCAAGCAAATACTTCTCCGCTTCTCTTTCTCGGCCTTTTTGCCTTGCGAGCAGACGGCCTAACTCCGTACGGCAATGAAGATTAGATGGGTTGATTTTTATCACGATGAGGAATTTCTCTTCTGCGGCGGAATTGTTTTTTCTTTCGGACAACCATATTCCCCATTCTGTATAAAGTTTTATTATCAGCAAATCGTTTTCTATTTCAGGCGCAAGGTCGCCTAAAACAGTTTTGATCGTAAAGCTGCTTTCAGAGAAGTTCTTCTGACGCCTTGCCCACAAAAACCCCAGACACAAATATGTTTTTCCAACGTGTGAAAGATTAAGCCTCCCTTTTTGTATTTGGGAATAGATACGCTCCAAATACCCCCAGTAATCGATTTCGCCGATTGAAGGCTTTCGTCCTTTTCGCATTTCTTTTTTATTTATAATATTTGCTAAAAATATTTCAATTTCATCTTCATCCATAACATCCAACAAATTGAATATTGTGGAATTAATGGTGATTTTGCTTTTATTAAATAGGAAAAACAACTCCGCGATGACATCATGCTTCGGTTGCAGCGTTTCATTTTTCTCCTGATAAACTATCGGTTCCACATGCCACGGTACAAAGCGTTCACACAGACGCGTTCTCAACTTGCACGCATTTAATTCATCAAAGCGTTTACAAAACAGCGAAAGTGTCAATGGCGTATGGAAGACTTTCATAGCCGCAATTACGCTATATAGTTGGATATCGGTATCCACGTTTCCAAACTCTCTCTTAATTAAATCGCCCCATTCTTCCCAATCCAATTTGATGCTTCCTGGTTTAGACGTAATTTTTTTCAACTCGAACAAAGTGCGATAGATCAATTCCACCAAACTGACATACGGCTTCCCATACCGGCCTAATGTTTTATTTATCACAGATAATTGATCCGCCTCGCTTATTGCCCCCTCTTTGATCAGGTAGGAAGCGCTTTTTTTCAGTATGGATTTCCTCCTTTCCGGGCTCTCTGAAAAACAGTGCGACGGATAATCTTTTAAACGGTATTCCCTGGTCTGGTTGATGCCTTGCAGAACGACAAGTTCAGCATGGTCAAACCAGCGCAGCAATAAATCCTGATCCGGATCGGCAAGCAGCGTAAGCCTGTTTTCGCGCTCTGCCATAAGCAGACGTATTTTGGAATTATAGGGCCATCTTGCCTGTAAACTTGAAAAAGATTCCCTCCCTTCAAAAGGATTGTCAATGCATAGCAAAACACTTTGCCCGGCAGGCGTAAGTTTAATCAGGCAGTCAAAGAATTGATCTGCCATTTGTTCCGTTATAGTTTCTTTATTTGACAGCGACAGCCAGACCGTCAGGCGTCCCAAAGAAGCGTTCTGCACTGCTATTCGCAGCATCAGACTGGTTTTTCCCTGTCCTCCGTTTCCTGCAATTATAACAGGGGCGCTGCTTTGCATAAGTTCCTCTATTGCCTGTACGGCCTCCTTGTGCGGAACGTCCGCATCTGCACTGATAACTTGAAGCATGGTATGAAAATGATTGTCAACCGTAAAAAAATTTTTAATCGTCAAATCGTTGCAGGAAATCCTCGCATCTGTGACATAGCCAGGGGTAATCAATGTCGCAATATGCTTGATTCCCTGTCTGTCCAGTTGTGTTTTTATCTGAGAAGCCGCTTCCAGTATTTGCGGCAAATCGGACAGCCTTTCGGAAATTATTTCCAGTTGATTCTGCATCAAAACATCATGAATCCATGTCGAAAAATCTGGAATGGTCATCCACTGCTCCATCAGGTAGGAGATGATAATTTCGGCCTCTTCTTTGCTTGCGATGTGGGATGTAATCATATCGTCTGCACTGGGCAGCACATTGCGCTGCAAACACGTCTCCCAATATCCCAGAATAGCTTCTTTAATTGGAATGCCTACATCCTCCCGCCGGTGTTTTATGCATTCGCAATATTGTGCATACGCCACACTCGATTTTTCCCGAACGGCATCCAGCGTTTCTTTCATATGGTCGCTGTTCTTATTTTTAAAATGGTCAAAAATTGTTACAAACGATCCCGCGAGCCCTATTGACGTATTAAGAGCAGAGATACCCTCTGTGAGTGCGCTTAAAATATGGTGCATCTAATCCCTCCCATCCTCTGTGTAAATCTATTGTTTTTTCAAAACCTTCCGAATTTTAATATTCGTCACTATTAAAAAGCCCAATCCTGTTTCCTGGCTCAACGTTAGTCTCTGTAACTTAAAGTTTTGCAAAATCTTAAAGCAGATTGCCTCTTATGCCCTATTTTACTATCATTTTCCCTCCACTGTCTACCACAAGCTTGTCATACAGCTAATAATTTCAGTGCATGGAATATCTTTACTACTGCTGGCAGAAAGGAGCCCGGCGTATTGCTTTTTACAGGCGACCCTGCCCTCTCTGGTCCAAATAAGAATTTCTTCCCGCACATACTCTATTAAGTTGATCCAAGCCATTTATGCTGTGCAAGATCAGCAATTTGACTTGCAAACGTTTAAACCTGGATTGCACTAAATACATCCTCCCTTCGGACGTACATCGCAGTACACATATCAACGTCCAAACGATTTTTCGTTGTACAAATACAAAAACGTCAATCAGCATGGCCAATGCCGCGCTTTTGCTGCATCTTCCCACTACGCCCCCGCATATCAGCTTGCTTTTCAAAATATCATCTGCTGACTGTCCCTGTGGAACCGCATTGCAGCTCCTTACCTGAGCCACTTTTTGACGAGCGTCAAATGCGCCAGAATCGACCAGCGTACATGGGTAGCTTTACAGCCCTTTTCTCTTTTCTCTGCACCAGCATCCCCCCGCTTGTGCAATTAGTAAGGATGCGCTTCACCAACCTGCTATCCCAACTGCCATTATACCATCGGCCCCGGCGTATTGGATCGGCGTTGGGCATCCTCACTCATTCAAATGAAGAGATGCTATCCTATTCTGTTTTCCGCTTCCACAAGCTTGGCATACTTCTGCTACGCGACTTCTATGCAAAACCTCAAATCGCAAGAAAGTCGGAGCTATCACAATTTAACGATCATCTTATAACCACTTTATGAAGCAAATTTATTTAATTCTAAACAGAGCATCAAAATTTTAAGAATGAACGGAAAATGAGGAAAGAGCGGACCAGACGCAACAGTCTAAAAGTGTCAAATCAAAAATTACACAAAAAAAGCCCCGAAAAATAAAATGTTTACGGTTAGAGGGAAGTAATTTCAGATTAGGCGGTATAGCC
>CAOJLW010000274.1 GCA_948438565.1 uncultured Lachnospiraceae bacterium
TGCTGCATCGGAAAGCTGCTGTAATGATCTCTCAATCGTCTTAATCAGAGAAAGGGCCACAGTTATCGTAATAATAATCGAAATTGCCGCAATCAAAAGAGTAGCGATTGTCGAATTTCTAAGATATGCCTCCTGCGCTTCCACATCCATAATCCGGGCTGCACGTCTAGTACTGGAATTGCCGATAATAATATTAAACAGCGTGAGCGCAATTGGAATCATATATCCCAAAATCAATTTAGTTTTCATCTTCATGTTTTTCATGTCCATACTCCTCTCATTCCTTAATCTTTCACTGAAATCATCGTGTTCGTCTGCTCAATCGCCGCAAAGTCATCATCGTTTAACAGCTTATCGGGATCTAACAGCAGCTTAACCGAATTTCCAACCCTTGCAATACCATAGACAAACCGATGGTCCGTCCGTTCCACACGTCCCATTTTCGGGGGAGGCAGTATATTTTCATCCTTAATTTCCACTACCTCAGCAATCTTTTCCACAACCAGTCCAACGATCACAGCATTGACATTGATGACAATAATACAAGTCCTGTCATCGTACTGATAAGCTTCCTGCTTAAACCTCAGACGGACGTCAATTACAGGAATGATCTTTCCCCTTAAATTAATAAGACCCTTAATATAATCTTCCGTTTCGGGAATCGCCGTAATATGTGGGATCTGAATAATCTCATTGACATATTGGATCTTCAGTCCAAAATGCTCATTCCCGGATTTAAAGGTCATGTATTTGCTCTTTTGTGTATCATGCTCATTTACCGTATCCAGAGCATCTTCCGCCTCTTTTTTCAATTCGCTCAATGCATCCATACTACCGTTCCTTTCTGTATTTTACATTAATCCGGGGGGATCCAATATCAAAGCAATACTGCCGTCGCCAAGCTGCGTACAGCCGGATAAACCCTTCACCTTTTTGATATACGAGGGAATCGGTTTCACAACAATCTCCTGCTCGCCAATCAGCTTATCTACAAACAGACAGAGTTTTCGGTCGTCTACCTCGACAATCAGCATCATCCCATCTTCCACAGACTGCCGGTATTCCGCCATACCGTACCATTCACCTAAGCGAAGCACTGGGAAGCATTCACCGCGTATCATAATATATTCATCCCCATTTGGCTCGTGAATCATCATCTCTTCTTTTACGCGGACAAATTCCTGAATCACTCCGGTTTCCAGTACAAAGGAAGAATCCCCTGTTTCCATCACAATACCGTCAATAATCGCCAACGTCAAAGGTATCTTAAGACTCATGGTACTGCCTTCGCCAGCCGTACTGTCAATATCCAGAGTCCCGCCAATAGACTGGATGTTCTGTACTACAACGTCCATACCTACGCCTCGACCCGAATATTCGGTTACCTGCTCATTCGTGGAAAAACCTGCCTGAGTAATAAATTGGAAAACTTCTTTGTCAGTATAGGCCGCTTCCGGTTTCCCATCCTCCAAAAGGCCCTGTTTCCTCGCCTTTTCCAATATTTTTTCCCGATCCAATCCCTGACCGTTGTCCTCTACGCTAATCCATACTTTTCCCGCTTCGGTTTTTGCCGACAAGGTAACCTTGCCTTTTTCTGTTTTGCCTTTTTCGGCACGTTCCGCATTGGTCTCAATACCATGATCGACTGCATTTCTAACCATATGCATCAATGGATCGGAAATATGCTCAATAATATTTTTATCCACTTCGGTCTGTTCCCCAACCATTTCAAATTCGATATCTTTTCCCAGCTTCCTGGAAACATCGAACACGATACGATTCATCTTTTGGAAGGTATTGGTCAGCGGAACCATCCTCATAGACATAATTACATTCTGTAAATCGGTAGAAATTTTAGACATCTGCGCCGCAGCTTTATGGAAACTGTCCAGATTTAACCCCGGCACCTTCAAATCCGGATTCTGAAGCACAACCGATTCGGAAATCACCAGCTCGCCAATTAAATCCATAAGCTGATCCATTTTACTGACATTGACGCTGATAAACGCATTCTTTTCAACCTTTGGTTTATCCCGCGCCAGTTTTTTCTGTTTGCCCGGTTCTTTGGACTGAATGACAAAATCACCCGGCGCAATTTTCGCTTTCTCTGGTTTTTTGGCGGGTTCGCCTTCCGCGCTGCCTGCACGCGACTCAATTTCCTCCACGCTGGATTCCAAATCAATCTGTTCGTTTTTCCCTTCCAAATCAAAGCCGTGTTTAAAATCCTCCGCGCTGCATTCATAGACATCGACTTTTTCAATCTCATATCCTACGCCGATGACATTTTTTACTTCCTCTTGCGTACTCTGCGTTTGCAGTAAAATCCGAAATCCATCCTGTAAAATAGGTTCCGCGCAGCTTTCATCCGAAATGATATCCTCTGGCGAATATACCAGATCTTCCGCTATCTCCTTCAATGCGTAAACAGTTTTGTACGCATGGACATTAGCCATCTCCGTTTCCGGATAGAAGGTAATGTATATATTAAAATAATGGCTTGCGCTTGTCGCTGCCGGCTTAATATAAAACTGCTTTGGTTCTTCGTGTACATTGCCGGACGGCTTTGTCTCCTTACCTTTTTTCGGCGCATCTCCTCGGATCTTTGTCAAAAATTCATCCAGATCTGCAACAATGCCAGACGAATCGCCATCTGGCGAATCACCGTTGCTAATTTTTTCCATTTCATTGGAAATGAAATCCTCCACTTCCAATACATGCTCTACCAATTCCATATGCGGCACATTGTCCGGATGCGATTCCCTTAAAAAATAAAAAACATCCTCCAATTTATGCGCCACAACTGTTATGTTGTCAAACATCATGATACCCGATGAACCTTTTATGGTATGCATCGTCCTGAATATTTCATTTATGCTGTCTTCATCAAAGCACTCTTCATCTTTTTGGTCCAAAACAACCTCTTGAAGCTGTTCCAGCAATTGCTGGTTTTCAAACAAATATATGTCCAGCATGCCTTCCGTATTAAATTCGTCAGCCATATCCTTCTCCTTTCCTGCGTATTTATATGTGCGTTTTGAAACGCCATAACCCGCATACTTACGGGATATGTTGCAAACAGGCCCGCTTTTATATTAAATTAATTTTAGTTTCTTTAATGCCTGTTCAAACCTTTCCTGATCAATCGGCTTGCCGGAATAAATGGTGCATCCCAGTTCAAATGCCATCTTGACATTCCTTTCTTCATTTAATGCAGTTGTCATAATTACTTTTACTGCCTTATCCTCCGGAATATTCCTTTCTTTTTCCAAATTCCGGATACCTACCAGCGACTGATACCCATCCATAACCGGCATCAT
>CAOJLW010000275.1 GCA_948438565.1 uncultured Lachnospiraceae bacterium
AGGACTAGGCTATATCATGAACAAAAACAAAATGAACCGCTATTAAGGAGGTAACGCAATATGGCAATCAATTTACAAAAAGGGCAAAAAGTCAACCTCAAAAAAAATTCCCCTGCCGGACTAGGAGAAATCCTCGTCAACCTCAACTGGAACGCTAAACAAAAAAAGAAAGGCTTTCTTGCCGGACTGTTCGCGCTTCCCGGCATTGACCTCGATCTCGGCTGCCTGTATGAGCTCAAAAACGGACAAAAAGGCACCGTACAGGCGCTCGGAAACGCCTTTGGCGCGCTCAACCAACCGCCCTTTATTGCCTTAGATGGCGACGATCGAACCGGCAATGCAGCCGAAGGCGAAAACCTGAGGATTAACGGTAATCAAATCGCCCAGATTAAACGGATCCTGGTATATACCTTTATCTATGAAGGCGTAGCCAGCTGGCAGCAGGCGGACGCGGTCGTCACTTTAAAATATCCGGGAGCAGAGGATTTAATTGTCCAGATGGACACTTACCATTCCTCCAATCAAATGTGCGGCCTGGCGCTCTTAGAAAATGTCAATGACGAAACGTTCAGCGTGGAAAAACTGGTACAATTTTTTCGGGGGCATGAGGATTTGGATCTGGCGTTCCATTGGGGACTTCGCTGGAAAGCCGGACGCAAATAAACAGACACACAGTAAAACATGGAAAGGTATTCAAACTATGCGCCTAACGTCTTATGGAAAAAAACGCCTGTCTATTACCATACTCATAGTCTTAATTTTTTGCCTGGCCTTTGGCAGTTATAAACGGCAAACAGCCGGGCATATCACCAAGACAGGATTTTATTTTGATACGGTCATCACCTTGACGCTCTATGACGATAAATGCCAGCATCTGCTCGACGATTGCTTTGCCCTGGCCGAAAAATATGAAAACCTCTTTAGCGCGACCATCCCATCCAGCGAAATATCTCAAATCAACCAAGCCGGCGGTATGCCCGTTACGGTTAGCGACGAAACGATAGCGCTGCTAAACAAAGGCCTGGAATATTGCAGCATGAGCAACGGCGGCTTTGATATTACCATCGGCAAACTATCCTCGCTCTGGGACTTTTCGGAACATAACGACAGTCTGCCGGATCCTGCCGCTATCGCCGACGCTGTTTCCACCATCGGCTATCAAAATATCATCATCTCCGGCAACGAAGTTCGCCTGAACAATCCAAATGCTGCGATTGACCTTGGCGCCATCGCCAAAGGCTATATTGCCGATCAAATGAAAGCCTACCTCAATCAAAACGGCGTCACCGAAGGCGCCATCAATCTAGGAGGCAATGTACTCTGCATCGGCCCCAAATCCAACGGCTCCGCCTATCGGATTGGAATCCAGATGCCTTTTGCTCCACAGGGCCTGGCAGCGGCAGTCGTAGAGGTCCCGGATGATACTGTGGTATCCTCAGGCGTCTACGAACGCTATATCACCGTAGACGATCAAATATACCATCATATTTTAAACCCTGCGACCGGCTACCCTTACGAAAACGATCTGCTGGGCGTGTCCATCCTGTGCCAAAACTCGGTAGACGGCGACGGCCTGAGCACAACCTGTTTTTCCCTGGGACTCACCGACGGAATGGAGCTAATCGAAAGCCTGGCGGATACGGAAGCCGTTTTTATTACACAGGATTACGAATTTCACTGTTCTTCCGGCATTGGCGATAAGATTCCATTTAAAATACAGGATATGCCCTAAGGATTTTTTTCAAAATGCTGGTAATCCTTTACGCTTTGAAAATCCCCGCCCCAGATAAACCCCGCTTCCGTAAACAACTGGTATGCCAAATCTGTTTCATCGATCTTATAGTCAAATTCCAAAGAACGATCCGCATACTCCCTGCCGCTTTCTGGCTGGCAGATAAGACTCCCGTCGGAAGCGGTTTTGACATACGGATTATATTTTGGATTGAGATCAATGGCCATGCCATAGCTGTGGTTTGAAAGTTTACTGCTCCCGGCAATCGTTCTATAATTAAACGCAGACGTGTTATTCGCATCCATAGACGTTTCGTCGTCCGCATCGTAATCGTCGATTAACGCCATCCGTTCAATTGGATACTTATTTTCATAGAGCGTCCGAAAAATCGCAAGCGTCTCCCCGGCAATCGCCTGATTGACAATCATTTCCCCGACATAACTGTTGCCGTCCGCCCCATAATACAGCATCTTCAAATAGGCCAGATCGGAAAGGTCAATCTGTTCGTTCGGTGTATAGGATTTGCCGCTGATGCGCGCGGCAATCTCCTCATCAATTCCAGACGCAAAAAACAACTGTTCCGTTATCCTTGCATCCACCAAACCAAAAGCCGCCAAATCTCCGGCCGACAATTCACAAATCCGCGCGCGCTCCTGCACAAGCGCCGACGCTTCCAGCGCCTCAACATCTTCTGTTTCCTGCACGATCGGATTTTCCGTTCGATCCTCCTGTCCCAAATCGGACGGCGTCTCTGTCCTTTCTATCACCGCATCTTCCGGTAACCCTTGTTCCTCAAATACCGTTGCGTCCATCCGCGGCTTCTTTCGTTCTTTGATCTGAAAAACCAAACATATCCCAAGCAAAACTGCCAGTACGGATATCATGCCCATAAAACGCTTATTTTTCCTTCGTTTTTTCCTCATCTCCTACACTCCTATATTTGTCATATCCTGCACCCACACCCGTTTTTTGACCAGGATAAACCCAAGGATGCATTTAAAAATATCAATTGCCTGACAGCAAAAATAAATCCAAATAATATCCATAGCGGAAAACCTGGTCAACAAAAACGCCAGCGGTATTGCCAACACCCACATATAGACGCTGTCAAATAAAAACGTAATCCATGTTTTTCCTCCAGAACGCAATGTAAAATAGGCGGCGTGCAAAAAGCCATAGAACGGCATAAAAGCCGACGCAATCATAATAAAGCGAGCCGCCATCTGCCGTATCCCAACGGACGTCCTATAAATACGCGGAAAATATGGCGCAATCAAAAACATGACGCCCCCAAGCACCAAACAACTGCATACAGAAAAAAAGATCATTTTCCTATCTGTATCTACCGCTTCCTTTGGCTTTCCTGCGCCTAAAAGCTGTCCAACAATAATGGCAATCGCCGATCCAAGCGCAATAAAAACGACATTAAACAAATTGGATACCGTTGTGGAAATATTTAAGGCTGCCACCACGGAAAGTCCCCTGGTCGAGTAACACTGCGTCAAAGCGGCCATGCCAAGCGACCACATCGTTTCGTTGAGCAATAACGGCGTCCCCTTGGCTACGATCTGTTTAGACAGCGCCA
>CAOJLW010000276.1 GCA_948438565.1 uncultured Lachnospiraceae bacterium
TTGAGGATATTGTAGACGAATTTTGCGACGACTATATTATTCCCTGCGTACAGGCAGGCGCCGTATATGAAAATAAATACCTGCTCGGAACGTCTATGGCGCGCCCAGGCATTGCCAAACGTCTCGTAAAAATCGCGCGGAAAGAGGGCGCGACGGCCATCTGCCATGGCGCAACCGGTAAAGGAAACGACCAGATCCGGTTTGAACTTGGCATCAAAGCCCTTGCCCCCGACTTAAAAATCATTGCCGCATGGCGTGACGACAAATGGACGATGGATTCCCGTGAGTCTGAAATTGCATACTGTAAAGCGCACGGCATCGATCTTCCGTTCTCAGCCGACAACAGCTACAGCCGCGACCGCAATTTATGGCATATCAGTCATGAAGGTCTGGAGCTTGAAGATCCCGCCTGCGAACCGGACTACAATCATCTGTTAGTACTGGGCGTATCTCCGGAAGCGGCGCCGGAAGAAGGCGAATATGTGACCATGACCTTTGCAGCCGGCATTCCCACATCCGTCAACGGCAAACAGATGAAAGTTTCTGATATTATTCGCGAATTAAACCGTCTGGGCGGCAAACACGGCATCGGCATTGTCGATATTGTAGAAAACCGCGTCGTCGGCATGAAATCTCGCGGCGTCTATGAAACGCCCGGCGGTACCATCTTAATGGAAGCGCATCAACAGTTGGAAGAGCTGGTGCTGGATCGCGCCACAATGGAAGTCAAAAAAGATATGGGCAACAAGATGGCCCAGATCGTCTACGAGGGCAAATGGTTTACCCCGCTTCGAGAAGCGATCTCCGCATTTGTAACGTCTACCCAGCAATACATCACCGGGGAAGTAAAGTTTAAGCTCTATAAAGGCAACATCATCAAAGCAGGCTCTACATCTCCCTATTCCTTATACAGCGAATCCTTAGCCAGCTTTACCACCGGCGACCTATACGATCACCACGATGCGGAAGGATTTATCACTTTATTTGGACTGCCCTTAAAAGTCCGCGCTATGAAACTGGCGGAAAGCCAAAAAGAACAATAAAAACTCGCATAAAGTAAAAAACGGGGCGGGTTGGCGGTAATTTAGCACGCTAACCCGCCTTATGATTTATGGTCTATGCCTCCAATTAAATGTATCCCTTTTTGATAGGACATATGCGCCAAAACCATCATCGCAATTTTAAACGTCATGGCATCCTCAAATCTGCGTATATCCAGTCCAATTGCTTTTTCCAAACGTTCCAGACGATATACCAGCGTATTCCTGTGTACAAACAACTGACGCGCCGTCTCGGAAATATTCAGGTTATTTTCAAAAAACTTCTGGATTGTCACCATATTTTCTTCAGAAAAAACATCCGGTATCTCCGTCCCAAAAATCTCATGGATAAACATTTCACACAATTGCATCGGAATCTGATAAATCAGCCGCCCAATTCCCAGCTTACTATATGCAATCGTCTCTTTCTCCACATAGAATACCTTTCCCACCTCAATGGCCATCTTAGCCTCCTGATAGGATTTGGGCAAATCCTGTAGGCTATTGACACGGTTGCCATAGCCAACTCTGACGCGCACCATAGCCTCGCTTTGCAAATTGTCAACGATTGACTTCGCAATCGCTTCCAAATCCGCGTCATCCTCTAAATCGCACACGTCTTTGACGACCACAATACTCTGTTCATCCACTTCCGTGACAAAATCCCTGTCCAAACCGCCAAACATACCTTTTAACATCTTTAAGGCCAGAATATCCGTCTTTTGTTCTACTTCAATCACATACACGACACGCTCCGCCTGTTCGATATGAAACTTTTTGGCCTGGTTATACAGATCGACCAACAGCAGATTTCCCAACAAAATATTCTGCATCAGATGATTCCTATCCGCCTGTTCGCGATATGCCTCCGCCAGATTTCGTACCTGGCAGGTCGCCAGCTTCCCGACCATATAGGCTTCTTCTGTGGAGGAATGCACTAGCAGGATATAATCCACTTCATCCTCCGCCATCACTTTAAAAAAATGAAACCCGGCAAACGTCTGACTTTCCGCCATAGAATGCACAAAATCCTTTACGGCAGATTCAAAACCGGCCTGATGATCGTATGTCGCGGCCAATAACTGCCCATTTTCATTATACAAAGCCAAATCAATTCGGGAAATTTCTTTGATTTCATTGAGTGTCGTCTGAATCCTATGATTGGATAACACAAAATCCCTCCCTTCCGTCACTGGTTGATTCTTAAAATATGAAAAGCCGGGCGCATAAACGCCCAGCCTTTTAAAAACGGATGAAAAGACAAAAGGATTAATTTGTAATCGTCTGCTCTGTCTCTTTGTCAAATACATGGATTTTCTGCGGATCCAAAGCCAATTTGATATGATCTCCAAAACGCGCTGAAGTAGTGGAATCTACTTTCGCACTCATATTGACGCCGGCAACATTGAAGTATAAGATCACTTCCGAACCTAACAATTCGTAACCCGTTACGTCAACATCGATGATATTGTCTTTATTTGCTTCCATCTCTGCAACAGAATCTCCCATATCTTCCGGCCGGATGCCAAAGACCACGGTCTTGCCATTGTATCCGCCGTCCGCCAATTTTTTAGATTTTTCCGGAGGCAGCACGACTTTGAATTTGCTAAAGGAAAGCGTTGCGCGTCCGCCTTCAATCTTACAGGTTGCATCTACAAAATTCATCTGCGGAGATCCGATAAAACCTGCCACAAATAAGTTATTGGGTTCATTGTAAAGCTTAATCGGAGAATCCACCTGCATAATCACGCCGTCTTTTAATACGACGATCCGGGTTCCTAACGTCATGGCCTCGGTCTGATCATGCGTTACGTAGATAATGGTGGCCCCCAGCCTTTGATGTAATGCGGAGATTTCGGCACGCATCTGCACTCTCAATTTCGCATCCAGATTGGATAACGGCTCATCCATTAAAAATACTTTTGGATTACGCACAATCGCACGCCCCATCGCCACACGCTGCCTTTGTCCACCGGACAATGCTTTTGGCTTACGTTCCAGCAATTTATCCAAATCCAGAATCTTAGCGGCTTCTTCTACTTTTCTTTGAATTTCATCCTTTGGCACTTTCCTTAATTTTAAGCCAAACGCCATATTGTCAAATACGGTCATATGCGGATACAGAGCATAGTTCTGGAAAACCATGGCAATGTCGCGATCCTTTGGCTCTACGTCATTGACCAACCTGCCGTCAATCGAAAACTCGCCGGATGAAATATCCTCAAGTCCGGCAATCATCCGCAAGGTTGTCG
>CAOJLW010000277.1 GCA_948438565.1 uncultured Lachnospiraceae bacterium
TACGGATTTGTAAAAGTGGCGGCGTTAGCGCCGAAGATACGGGTAGCGGATACAAAGTACAATGCGCAGGAGATTATACGCTTGATGAAAGAGGCCTGGAAGAACGGGGCCAGGGTGGTGGTCTTTCCGGAGTTGTGTATTACAGGGTATACTTGCAGTGATTTGTTTTTGCAGGAGCTTTTGCTTCGGGAGGCGGCTTCTGCCCTTTGTGAGATCGTCCGGGCGAGTAAGGGGATGGATGGCCTCTTCTTTGTGGGGCTTCCGGCCCGGATCAGGGGGAAACTCTATAATGTGGCAGCGGCGTATTCCGGCGGGAAGCTTTTAGGGCTTGTACCAAAGACATATATCCCCAATTACGGTGAGTTCTATGAGGCAAGGCATTTTACCAAGGGACCGTCTGCCTGCGAGTATGTGGAGTGGGCAGATGAGGGGGATGTGCCTTTTGGGACAAATCAGCTGTTTGCATGTGCCAATATCCCGGAGCTTTTAGTGGCCTGTGAGATCTGTGAGGATCTGTGGGCGCCGGACCCGCCGAGTATCCGTCATGCTCTGTCCGGCGCGACAGTCATTGTCAATCTTTCAGCCAGCAATGAAACGATTGGCAAAGAGTCCTATCGGAGAGATTTGGTCAAAGGCCAGTCGGCCAGGCTGTTGTGCGGTTATATCTATGCCGGCGCAGGCAGGGGGGAATCGACGCAGGACGTCGTCTATTCCGGGCATAACCTGATAGCGGAGAACGGCGCGCTGCTCGCCTGTGCCGGCTGTTTTGAGGACGAGACGATTGAGACGGAGCTGGATGTGCAAAAATTATTGGAGGAACGCAGGCGTATGTCAACGTTTACTCCATGGAACGAGTGCGCATATGAAGAAGTCGCGTTTACGCTGCGTATCGAATCGACAGTGTTGACGCGTTTCATCGATCCTGCGCCATTTGTTCCGGGGCAAAAAGAAGAGCGGGAGAAACGGTGTGATGAAATTTTGGCTATTCAGGCAATGGGACTTAGGAAACGTTTGGAGCATACCAAGAGCCGGTGCGCCGTAGTCGGAATTTCCGGAGGCCTGGATTCCGCGTTGGCTCTGCTTGTTACGGTACAGGCATTTGACAGCCTGAAGATGGATAGGAAGGGCATAATTGCCGTTACGATGCCGGGGTTTGGGACGACGGGACGGACCTATGCCAATGCGGTCGGGATGGTTAAAAGCCTGGGTGCGACGTTGTTGGAAGTGCCGATTCAAGATGCGGTCTGTGTGCATTTTCAAGATATTGGACAAGATATGGATGTCCATGACGTAACGTATGAAAATGCCCAGGCGAGGGAACGGACTCAGATTCTTATGGATATTGCCAATAAGGAGAGTGGACTTGTGATTGGCACCGGGGATATGTCTGAGCTGGCTTTGGGATGGGCGACGTATAATGGGGATCATATGTCTATGTATGGCGTGAATGCTTCTGTTCCAAAGACTTTGGTGCGTCATTTGGTGCGTTATTATGCGGATGATTGTCAGGACGCCGGACTGCGGAGGGTGTTGACCGATATTTTAGATACGCCTGTCAGTCCGGAGCTGCTTCCGCCAAAAGAAGGGGAAATTGCCCAAAAAACGGAGGATATCGTAGGTCCGTATGAGCTGCATGATTTTTTCCTGTACTATATGCTGCGTTATGGATATCCTCCCCGAAAAGTGTACCGTTTGGCTTGTATGGCGTTTGCGGACGTCTATTCCAAAGAGGTGATCTATCGATGGCTGGAAAATTATTATCGCCGTTTTTTTTCCCAGCAGTTTAAACGTTCCTGCCTGCCCGACGGACCCAAGGTTGGGACGGTCGCGTTGTCGCCAAGAGGGGATTTAAGGATGCCGTCCGACGCCTGCGCGAGAATTTGGCTTGATGCACTAAAAGAAATAAAAAACCCGCCGGCCGTTTAGTGACTGGCGGTTTTTTTTTCGTCATCGATCGAATGCGGCGAAAGAAATTTTTTTTGGTTATCGGCTTGGAAGGATTTTGGCGTCATGCCGGTTGTTTTTTTGAAAATTTTAGAAAAATAGGCCGCATTGTCATAGCCGCATTCCAATGCAATCACAGAGATGTTTAGCGTAGTGTGGCTAAGCAGATATTTGGCCCGTAGGATTCGTTGGTTGATGATATATTCCCGGAGGCTGGCGCCGGTTTGTTTCCGGAATATATGGGATAGGTAATCAGGATGCAGGTATACGAGGGACGCGAGATCGGCTCTTGTAATATTGTTTTTGAGGTTTTGTTTGATGTAGTTTTTGACTGTATCGACGGCTATATTCGGATAGTCCATTTGGATACGATACTGTTGGCAGCAGCAGGACATCTCCTGAAGCCAGTTTTTCATATCATGGATAGAATGTGTGCAGGTGACGAATAATTGATGAAATCTTTCATTGACCAGATCGTCAATAAAAATCATATTTTGTTCTTTTAAGATCATTTTGATATTGTGAAAAAATTCTATTAAAAATTGCAGTAGCATTCGTTCAATTTTTTCCGGATATTGTTTCAGGCTGTCTAAATATGCTGTCATGTCATCGAGCGCCTGCGCATAGTGCGGCGTCATAAACTGATGCGCCCAGCGTTCAATTCGCTGGACATTTTCACGCATTTTAACGAGATCCGGAGGAAAGATAAGCGTTTCTGGCGAATGGTAAGGGCAGGATGTCTGTTCTTGAGCAGGCAGAGCGGTTGCTGTTTGTGTTTTATGAACCGGCAATCGTTTCATAGGATATGGCCACTTCCTTTAACTGATCATGCAATAAATAGGTTTTATACTAATCTTATATTATACGGTATCATTCTCCGATTTTCCAATAATTTTTTTCTTAAAATATTAAAAAAAATAAACAAGTGTTTTTTGTGTTATATGTTCTATATTGTAATGGATATAAGCATAAAAGTGATGCTTTTGCGCAAGAAAATTATATTTTCATAAGCGTGTATCTGATAAAATCATAATATACATAAAAACGGGGGATTTTTGTGTGGTTTTTTGTGCTAATTTACAAAACGGGGGATGATTCGGGTATAAATCTTTTGCCATATCTGAATGTGTACGCAGTATGGAAAACGGTTTATATACAATGGGGCCTGCAATTGATTGCAGGAACAGGAAATTATAGAAGGAGGAAACTATGAAAAACAAAGTAGTAAGATCATTGATCTCCATGACTATGATGGCGACTATGGTCGTAACAAGTGTAACGCCCTCAATGGCGGCGTCTTCCGATCCAAATGCCAGTGC
>CAOJLW010000278.1 GCA_948438565.1 uncultured Lachnospiraceae bacterium
CTCCATCACTCCCCAAATAGGGATTGACCGTTGCAAAGTCTTCGTCAAACGCCGTATAAGATCGGCTTGCCACCCGCACCCTCCCCAAATGCCCAACGGCATAGGCGGCGGAGGTCGAACCAATATCCCCGCGTTTTACGTCGCCAATCACAACCAGATCTTTTTCATGACAATAATCGACGGTCTGCTTATATACCCGCAAGCCTTCCAGGCCGAATTGTTCATACATGGCAATCTGCGGTTTTACGGCAGGGATCAGGTCATAGACCGCGTCAATAATCGCTTTATTGTACTGCCAGACCGCCTCTGCGGCGCCTTGTAATGTCTCTCCATATTCCTTATATGCCTTTTTCTGCAATGTTTCCGGAATATAGGACAACATCGGATCCAAGCCTACGCAGATCGGCGCATGGGTTTTTTTGATTTTTTCCGTTAATTTTTGGATCATACTTTTATCCTTTCTCAAATCGAAGCTGCGCTATATGCAATTTCTCCTGATACAATGGTTGCAATGACCTGTCCGCTTACAATCCGGTGGTCAAACGGCGTATTGCGAGCCTTGCCTGCAAATTCCTTTGCGTCAATCGCATACGTCCGGTTGGGATCAAAAATAACCACGTCCGCCACCGCTCCTTCCTGCAGCGTCCCTTTTTCCGATCCAATCACCTTTGCCGGATTGTAGCTTAACTTTTCGGCCATCTGCATCGGGGTCAGATATTCTTTTTGCACAAGCTCCGTATAGGTAAGCGCTGCGGCCGTCTCTAAGCCGACAATCCCAAACGGAGCCTTTTTCATGGACAATCCTTTTTCCACTGCCGTATGCGGCGCATGATCGGTGGCTATCACGTCTATAATATCCTGTTTGAGTCCTTCTCGAATCGCTTCGACGTCCTGTTTGGAACGTAACGGCGGATTCATCTTATAATTTGCGTCGTCGCCTGGAATATCGTCCTCCGACAAGATAAAATGATGCGGCGTAGCTTCCGCAGTGACGGATAAGCCGTTTGCTTTCGCCTGTTCCAACATCCAGACGCTTTTTTTAGTAGAGCAATGGCAAAGATGCAGCCGTACGCCGACACTGCCCGCCAAAACAATGTCCCGTGCCGCAATAATATCCTCCACCTCATTTAAAATGCCTGGAAAACCCAATTCGCTTGCACGCTTTCCGGCATTGACAATGCCGCCGCGCGCCAAAAACGTATCCTCACAATGCGCAAACACAGGGATGCCTTCTTGTTTGGCAACCTGCATGGCCTGATAATAGATATTGGTATTCATTACGGATTTTCCGTCCTCGGAAATCGCCGGACTTCCGGCTTGTACCATATGATGAATATCCGCCAGCTCCCTGCCTTTTTGCCCTTTGGTAATTGCGCCGATCTGCAAAACATTGACTGGCGCCAGGCTTTTGGCCTTCTGATGCACATAGTTGACCACATCCGCATTATCCACCACGGGCCTGGTATTTGGCATAGCCAGGATCGTCGTAAAACCTCCCCGAGCCGCCGCTCGGGCGCCTGTAACAACCGTTTCTTTTTCCTCAAAACCCGGATCGCGCAAATGTACGTGCAGATCGATAAACCCGGGCATTACCAGACATCCCTTGGCGCGGACGATTTTGTCGGCCTTTTTTTGAATGCTTTTTCCTACTTTTGCTATTTTCCCATTTTCAACCAGGATGTCCGATACCGCGTCCAGCCTGGAGGCAGGATCGATGACCCTTCCTCCTTTGATCAATAATGTCACAACTTACCCCTCCCCTCTGCTATTCTATTGCAGCTTTATAGCTGCGTCGTTACAAAAATATCGTAAATCGCTCTGATTGCCGCTTCAAAATCCTGACTTGATACGCCGATAATAATATTCAACTCACTCGATCCCTGGTCAATCATTCTGACGTTGACATTGGCATGGGACAGCGCGGAAAAAATCCGGCCTGCCGTCCCTCGGGTGGAACGCATTCCCCGTCCTACCACTGCAATTAACGCTAGATTGGCTTCCAAATCAATGGTATCCGGCTCAGCCAGACGGTGGATAGCGGACAATACCTGCTGCTCCTTACCTTCAAATTCTTCCTGATGCACAAAGATCGTCATCGTATCGATACCGGACGGCATATGTTCAAACGATATTCCATTTTGTTCAAATGCCGAAAGCACTTTTCTGCCAAAACCGACTTCGGAATTCATCATATCTTTGTCAATATTCACCGCGACAAAGCCTTTTTTGCCCGCAATGCCTGTAATCGTAAATTTCGGCTGATGACAGGTGCTTTCCACAATCAAAGTCCCTTTCTCTTCCGGCGCATTGGTATTGCGGATATTAATTGGAATCCCGGCCTTGCGAACCGGAAATACGGCGTCCTCATGCAAAACAGTCGCGCCCATATAAGAAAGCTCCCTCAATTCGCGGTACGTGATGACCTGGATCACCTGTGGATTTTCAATAATCCCCGGATCTGCAATCAAAAACCCGGATACGTCCGTCCAATTCTCATAGAGATCGGCGCCCACTGCCTTGGCCACGATCGATCCCGTAATATCCGATCCTCCGCGCGAAAACGTACAGATCGTACCATCTTCCTTGGAGCCGTAAAACCCTGGGATCACGGCGCGCTTTGACGCCTGTAATCGCGCGGACAACAGCCGATCGGTCTTATCCGCTTCAAATTCGCCGTTTTGATCAAAACAAACCGCCTCCGCCGCATCGATAAACTCAAAGCCTAAATAGGCCGCCATAATAATCCCATTTAAATATTCCCCACGGGAAGCGGCGTAATCCGTACCCGCTTTTGCGGTAAACTGCTCAGCAATCTTTTGAAATTCTTCTTCCAAAGAAATTTTTAAATTTAAGCCGTTAATAATCGAGTCATATCTCTCTTTGATCTTTTTTAGCTGAAACCTAAAATCTTCTCCTGCCTCCGCCAACGCATAACAGTTATAGAGCATATCGGTTACTTTGATGTCCTTTGCGTTCCGTTTTCCTGGCGCGCTTGGGACAACATATCTGCGGCTTTCATCCGATCGGATAATTTCCGCCACTTTTGCAAACTGCCCTGCATTTGCCAAAGAGCTGCCGCCGAATTTGACTACTTTTACCATCTTTTTCTCCTCGCCTTATCAGAGTTCCTATCTGTTTTATATTTCCAGCAGACGCCGTATTAAATCATGCCCCTGCGCAATCATGCGGCCTGTTTTTGCCGCTTCTTCTTCATGATACCGAAC
>CAOJLW010000279.1 GCA_948438565.1 uncultured Lachnospiraceae bacterium
AACTAGTGGAAAAGATAAGAAAAAGCTAATGAAAAAGGGAAAAAGATTTTTGAAGTAAAAAGTTTAAATGCGGGCCGGATGGTACGCGATATCAACTTTTCTCTCTATGAAGGCGAAATCGTAGGCTTTGCGGGATTGATGGGCGCAGGCCGTACGGAGACGACGCGGGCGATTTTTGGGATTGATCCAAAAGAGGGCGGACAGATTATCCTGGACGGCAATGAGGTCACGATTCATAAGCCGGAGGACGCGATTAAGGCCGGGATTGTGCTGGCGCCGGAAGATCGGAAAAAGGACGGTCTTTGCACGAAGTTAAGTATCCGTCACAATATAGCGCTCCCGAATCTGGATTTAATCTGTAATCAATTGGGCGTAGTAAATACAAAACGCGAAGAAGAAATGTGCGAACAAGCAGTCGAAAATTTAAAGATTAAAACGCCCAACGTGGATGCGCTGGCGGGCAATCTTTCCGGAGGAAATCAGCAGAAAGTGGTTGTCGGCAAATGGCTGGCAAGGAATTCCAGGGTGGTAATTTTCGACGAGCCTACCAGGGGGATAGACGTTGCCGCAAAAGTAGAGATTTATCATCTGATGAACAACTTAAAAAAGAGCGGGATTGCCGTTATGTTTGTTTCCTCGGAGATGCCGGAAGTGCTTGGTATCGCGGATCGGATTATCGTTATGTGCGACGGCAGGATTACCGGAGAACTGATGGCCCAAGGGGCGACGCAAAATGAAATTTTAAGCTTTGCAACCCAATTTGAAAAGAAAATAGAGACCAACGGATAAGGGAGGAGAATGAAACATGAATCAGACTAAGCAAAATCCAATCAAAAAACTTTTAAGCGTCCGGGGAATGGGCGGCGCGCTGACCGCGTTTGCCGGACTGATTATCATCTATATTGTATTTGGCATTATTAACCCAACCGTATATTCCGGACAGAATATTATGAACCTGCTTCGTTCCATGTCAAAATATCTGCTTATCGGTATCGGGCAAAGTTATGTATTGATTACCGGCAACATCGACTTGTCGATTGGTTCTATGGTAGGTATGAGCGCTATGATTTCCGCTACGATGATGGCGTCAGGCATAACGCCTATCGTTGCAATTTTAGTTGCGTTGCTTTGCTGTCTGGCAATTGGCGTTGTTAACGGCGTGATGGTTGGGAAATTTGAATTGCCGCCGTTTATCGCAACATTGGGTACGATGTTTGTAGCGCGTGGCGTTGCATACATGGTAAACGGGAACCGCAATACGGAAGCCATCAGCTCCGGGATTGGAAAAGAAGCGGCGGACAGCTTCCAGAACATTTTCTACTATGGAAAAACGCTGGGCGTTTACAATACCTTTTGGATTGCCTTGATCCTGTTTGTTGTTTTCTTTTTCCTGCTTTCCAAAACAAGGACGGGAAGGCATATCTATGCAATCGGTTCCAATGTGGACGCTGCAAAGCTCTCCGGCGTCAGCGTTGTAGCGACAACGACAAAGACCTATCTGGTCAGCGCATTTTGCGCATGCGTTGTGGGATTGATTCTCTGCGGCCAGGCCAATATGGGAAATATGGAAGCGGGCAATATGTATGAGATGTACGGCGTTGCAGCAGGCGTTATCGGCGGCGTATCTCCGCTTGGAGGCACCGGTATCCTGCTTGGCACACTGGCAGGCTCCGCTGTATGGCAGACATTGGAAAACGGCTTAAATATGATTGGCGCGCAGGTTGGCATCCAGCGTCTGGTCATTGGCATTATCGTAGTTTGCGCCGTTATGCTTGACGTGGTATTCCGCAGGGGCGTGGTAAAAAAGAAAAAATAAAGCGGTGACTCAAACACGAATTAGACGCTGATAGGCGCTAAGTATCTAGAAAACAAAAACTCAAGGAGGAAGAAAGAATGAAAAGAAAATTATTAGCAGGGATTTGTACATTGTGCATGGCTGCCGGATTGTTAGCCGGCTGCGGCAATGGTTCGGACGAGGGGGAACAGGCGTCCACACCAACGGCGGAAGATACGCAAACGGATGACGGAGAGGACGCTCCGGCATCGTCGGACGGGGATATGATTGCCCTGATTACGATGGACTCGATTGATCAGCACTGGGTGACCTTAAACGAGGGCGCGCAGAAAGCTGCCGGTGAACTCGGCGTAACAGTTCAGTTTATGGCTCCAAATACCAAGGATGACGCGCAGCAGATTGAGTGTGTCAACAATGCGGTATCTGCCGGCGCAAAAGCAATTATTGTAGCGGCAAACGGTCCGGACGCGATTTCCTCCGCATTGCAGGAAGCGGCCGATGCAGGCGTTAAGATTGTCTATGTGGATTCTCCGGCCAATGTAGACGGCGAAGCGACATTTTCCACAGATAATAAAGCAGCCGGGGAGACGGCAGGAAATGAAATGTTAAAAGCTTTGGATGCGGCAGGCGTTACTTCCGGTTCCATTGGAATTATCAATGTAAACGCGGCAACCGATTCCTGCGTGATGCGTGAAGAAGGTTTCCGTGCGGCATTCGAAGGATCCAGTTTTGAATTAATGGAAACACAGTATGGTGAGGGCGATGCGGCAAAATCCCAGAGTATCGCAGAGAACTATATTACACAGGGCGTGGTAGGTATTTTTGGATGTAACGAAGGTTCTACGACTGGCGCAGGCAACGCGATTAAAGCGTCTGGAAATGACAGCGTAATTGGCGTTGGTTTTGACAAATCCGACGCAATCCTTGGCTTAATCGATGACGGCTATCTGCTTTGCACAATGGCGCAGAATCCGGATGTTATGGGATATGAAGGCGTTAAAGCGGCAGTTGCGGCAATCGGCGGAGAAGATCTGGGCGGCGCGGTAACCGATACGGGCGTTTCCGTATTGACAGCGGACGGCGCAGGCGGCGGTTCCGATGATGCGGCTTCCGCAGAACCGACAAAAGCAAGCCAGGCATGGAAAATCGCTTTGATTACAATGGATTCTATCGATCAGCACTGGGTAACTTTAAATGAAGGCGCTCAGGATCAGGCGCAGAAGATGGGCGTGGAAGTAACGTTTATGTCCCCGAATACCAAAGATGACGCGCAGCAGATTGAATGCGTCAATAATGCGGTGGCAGGCGGATACAATGCGATTATGGTAGCGGCAAACGGCCCGGACGCAATTTCTTCCGCATTACAGGAAGCGGCGGAAAAAGGCGTTAAGATTGTCTATGTAGACTCTCCGGCAAACGTAGAT
>CAOJLW010000280.1 GCA_948438565.1 uncultured Lachnospiraceae bacterium
GGCATGGCTTTTTTTATAATTTTTTAAAAAGCTGTCCTCCCGGTTTAAAGAAGTGCCCGTCGAAAGCTGATCCCCAACCTGCTCTCCCAGTGCAGGATGGGCGATACGCAGGTACTGATACGTCAATTCCTTTAAAAAATTGATCCCGCCCATGCCATCGGTCAGCACATGAAACACTTCCAGATTAATACGTTGTTTATAGAAGGAAACACGGAATAAATAACTGCGGTTACGATTCTGGACAATATAGCGGCAGGGATATGTATGCTCTTCCCGTACCTTTGGCGCAGGCTTTCCGTTTTCTTCAAAATAATACCAAAACACGCCTTTTCGCAAACGAACATTAAAACCGTCAAATTTAGGCAAAACAATATCCAATGCCTGCTGTAAAATCTGTTTATCCACTTCCTCGTTTAAATTGACAAAAATACGGTACACATTGCTCATGCTTTCCCCGGCAATCACCGGAAAAAGATGCGCCGTATTGTCTAACCTATCCCAGCCAATATCGGTATTTGTGCCATAACGATGCTCCCTGCGAAGCGCCTCCTTATATTGTTCGTGCTCCCGTTTCCGTTCCAGTCTGGCTTTTCTTTTCTGTTCTCTTTTCTTTGCCTTATTGTCCGCTTGCTTTTTTTCTTCCAAATTTTATGCCCCTTAAAAAAATTTCTTTTTTCGAAAAAACCATAGACACACGACCACAATCAGCAGGCTGATGCCTGCAATCACCGGATATCCATATTTCCATTCCAGTTCTGGCATATTATAGAAATTCATGCCATACCAGCCTGCAATCAGTGTCAATGGCAAAAAAATGGTCGTAACGACCGTCAACAGCTTCATGATATCGTTTTGATGGATAGAAATTTCCGAATGATACACATCCTGCACTTGCATAGCATACTCCCGCAGTGACTGGGCTTCCTGTTGCAGGCGTCCTATGCGCCCGGAAAAATTACCGCATGCCTTTTGCCATATGATAAGTACCTCTCCAACATCCGCCATCTGGCTATAATAACAATAAAGACGGGAAACCTCTTTTTTGATCCCCAACATACGATAGTGAAAATGGGATAGGTTGCCCTGCAAAATCAGTTCTTCCATTTCTGCAATTTCACGTTCCAGGGAAGCCAGGTACAAAATATCGTCCTCCACAAGAGCCATAAAAAAGTCATCGGAAAACTGTTCCAACGTATAAGCCTCTCTCCCGACCCTGCCTTGCAGCGTATGCACCAAATCTGCCACAAACGCATCCTCTTCTACAAAAATCATACGATCTTTTAGTACATACAGGGCAAAACGGAAGCTCCGCTTCTCTTTCTTTTTGACTGGAATATGAAACATTCCAAACAAATAAGAAGCGTGCGCCTCCAGCTTACAGAAAAAAATATGTTCTTGAGGCCGTTCTAACGAAAACGCTTCCCGCAGATTCAATTCCCTGCCCCACGCCTCTTCATTAAAAACGGCAATCCCGCCAGGTTGATTTTCCCAATCCTGTTTTTCCGTCTCCACAATCCCGTTTTCACTAATCCTGTAATACATTGTAGAAAAACCCCTTTTTGATTAGCTATATACAGGTCTTTCTTAATTTATACATTTTCAATCTGCCAGTCAATCGGCTCTACCCCATGTTCTTCCAAAAATGCATTGGCCTGACTAAAATGCTTACAGCCAAAAAAACCTCTAAATGCAGACAGAGGACTTGGATGAGGCGCCTTTAAAACCAGATGGGACGGATTATTAAGCATCGACATTTTGCTCTGCGCCGGCTTGCCCCAAAGGAAATAAACAATCGGTCGATCCTGGGCATTGACTGCCTGAATAATGGCGTCTGTAAACTGTTCCCAGCCTTTGCGTTGATGGGAGTTAGCCTGATGCGCACGTACCGTCAAAACGGTATTGAGTAACAGCACCCCTTGATCCGCCCATTTTTTCAAATAACCATTATTGGGAATAAAACACCCCAGATCATCCTGCAGCTCCTGATAGATGTTTTTCAGCGACGGGGGAATCTCCTTTTGATCGGGCGGTACGGAAAAACTTAATCCATGCGCCTGATTGACATTATGATAGGGATCCTGCCCCAACAACAGCACTTTTACTTTGCTAAGCGGCGTAAAATGAAAAGCGTTAAAAATATCGTCCGCCGGCGGATAAATCACTGTCTTTGCGTATTCTTCTCTTACAAAATCGTATAATTCCCGATAATAAGGTTTTTTAAATTCGGCGGAAACTGCATCCAGCCAATCATTGGTAATCATCGCCATCGTTATCCCCTCCACGCTGTCCTACATTCGGACAGAAACGCCTTTTTCTGCCAGGTACGCTTTCAAATCCATAATCTCCAGTTCTTTATAATGAAAGAGCGACGCGGCCAAAGCTGCATCCGCTTTTCCTTCGGTCAACGCTTCATAAAAATGTTCTCTTGTACCGGCGCCGCCGGAAGCAATGACAGGTATCGATACACATTCTGCAATCGTCTGAGTCAGCTCCAAATCATAACCCGCCTTCGTCCCGTCACAATCCATACTGGTCAGTAAAATCTCGCCTGCGCCCATATGTTCTGCCCAAACGGCCCATTCTACGGCGTCAATGCCGACATCCTGCCTGCCGCCGTTTTTATAAATATTCCAGCCAGTCCCATCCTGCCTGCGCCTGGCGTCAATTGCAACGACAACGCATTGACTGCCAAATTTATCCGCTGCTTCGGCAATCAGATTCGGACGGTTAATGGCCGAAGAATTGATGGAAATTTTATCCGCTCCCTCGCGCAGCAGGACTTTAAAATCTTCGACCGTACGGATCCCGCCGCCTACGGTAAATGGGATAAAGACCTTCTGCGCCACCTGGCGCACCATATCGATGACAGTCCCCCGGTTATCGGAAGAAGCCGTTATATCCAAAAAAACAACTTCATCCGCACCGGCCTGATCATAAGCCGCGGCAATCTCCACCGGATCGCCGGCATCTTTTAAATTCACAAAATTAACGCCTTTTACCACTCTGCCGTTCTTAACATCCAGGCAGGGGATAATTCTTTTTGTAAACATCAATTTTCCCCTCCCTATAGTTTTGCAAAATTAGATAATATCCGCAGGCCAACCGCACTGCTTTTTTCCGGATGAAACTGACACGCATAGATATTGCCCGATTCCACGGCGGCATGGATATGCGCGCTATATTCCGTAGAGGCTTTGACAATCGCTTCCTCCTTGGC
>CAOJLW010000281.1 GCA_948438565.1 uncultured Lachnospiraceae bacterium
CCGTCACCTTTTTGGACTGTCCGATACGGTGCGCACGATCCGTCGCCTGATTTTGAGTCGCAAGGTTCCACCAGGGGTCGTAATGGATTACAACGTCCGCTCCGGTCAAATTCAGACCAACGCCACCGGCTTTTAAGGAAATCAAAAATACCGGCGCATCCCCTGCATTGAATTCCTTGACCATCTGTAACCGCTTCTCCTTTGAAACGTCTCCCGTAATCTTAAAGCAGGCAATCCCCTGCGCATCCAACATCTTTTTTAGGATTTCCAGCATAGAGGCAAACTGCGAAAAGACCAACATCCGATGTCCACCGTCAACAGCGCTTTGGACAAGCTGCAAAAAAGCCTCCGCTTTCGCCGCACCGCCCCCGTAATTTTCAAAACACAGGGAAGGATCACAGCAGATCTGACGCAGCCTGGTCAATTCCGCCAGGATCTGTATTTTTTGTTTGGAATAATCCGCCTCATCCTGATGCGTAAGCATCTCCCGCATATGCAGAGCCTGAGCGTCATAGAGTTTTTGCTGCGCGCTTCCAAACTGCACATAGCTGCACTCTTCGAGCTTTGGCGGCAAATCCTTTAAAACATCCTGCTTTAACCTGCGCAAAATAAAAGGCCCTACCATTTTTTGCAGTCGTTTCATAGCGGCTTCGTCGTTGTTTTTGACAATCGGCGTTTCCATCTCACGTTTAAATACGTCGTAACCGTATAAGAAACCCGGCATCAGAAAGTCAAAAATACTCCAAAGCTCACTCAGCCGGTTTTCAATCGGCGTCCCTGTCAGGGCAAAACGTATCTGGCTGCTGATTGCTTTTACCGACTTTGCCGCAGCCGTCGTATGGTTTTTAATATATTGCGCTTCATCCAGCATTTCATATAAAAACGTCTTATCTTCATAGAAATGGATATCCCGCTTCAACAGATCATAAGACGTGACCAACACGTCCTGATTGTCCCAATCTTTCAGTTTGGCCTGCCGCTCTTCCTGCGACCCGGCAATCAGAGAAACCGCAAGGGACGGTGCAAAACGTAAAAACTCTTCACCCCAGTTAAATACCAGAGCTGCCGGAGCGACTACCAAAGACGTCCCTTGCCTGCCCTCCTGTTTGGCGGCCAACAGCACGGCAATGGCCTGCAAGGTTTTTCCAAGTCCCATATCGTCTGCCAAAATTCCGCCAAATTGCCAGCTCTCCAACGTACGCATCCATTTATAGCCGTTTTTCTGATAGTTGCGCATAATCCGGGATAAGCTCTGCGGTTCTTCAAAATCCGCATCCTGTACCGTTTTAAAGCCTTTTACGATTTCCCGAAAACGATTGTCCCGTTTACTGTAGACGCTGTCATGCTCTTCCAGCATTTTATCCAGATACAGCGTACGGTATACCGGCAGGTGCATTTTCTCTTTTAAAAACTCCTTTGGCTTAATATGCGCAGCCTCCATGACCTCTGCAAGCATCTCCAACGAAGGATCCTGTAGACCCAGAAACGAACCGTTTTTCATCCGGTAATATTTTTTCTTGGCCCGATAACTGGCAAGCGCTTCCAAAAGCTCTTCTTTGGGGATATCTTCCGTAGCCACCGTCAGCTCCAACAGACCTGCGGATACGGAAACCCCGACCGACACTCTGGCCTGTTTCACATGATGAGAGCCGAGAAAACGCTTTGTACAGCGTACCTCCCCCCATTCCATCAGCCGATCCGCGCCGCTTTCCATCATCTGATAGACAAGGCTCTCGTCGCCGCCGCAATGCAGCTCCCCTTTATCCCAATCGATTTCCGGTAGAAGCTGCCTGGCGCAATCCAGCGTCTCTTCTTCCCGCACCCTGTCCCGAAACGGCTCCGCCCGGCTCATTTTACTCCGATCCAGCGCGTCCAGAACCGCATATTCCTTTTCTCCATAACGGACGTAAACGCGGCACGTAACATTGTCCTCCTCCGCATCCAGATAAAACAAAAAATGCGCCTCAGGCAACAGATAAGAACGGAACTTTTCCGGCTCCATCTCCTCTACGTCGGCGATTTCTTCCAATTGGGGCAGAATCCGATAATAAAATTCAGACAAATGGTTTCTTCCAATATGAAAAGAAAATTTACCGTCCTTGGCCAAAGAGGCCAGAGGTTCAATTTTTTTTAAAAAATCCTGTTCCACCCGATTGAGCTGATTATTTTGCATATAATAAGCGGTATCCGTTCCAAAATACAGCTCCGGCAGCCTTCCGTCCACAGTAATTCCATGAAACTGGCCATCCCCTAGTGAGTCCTGACCCAAGATGCGCATCGTGACTTTGGGATTTTCTCTGGCAGCAGTCACAACCCCTTTTGTTTTCTCTATGGCGTCTTTATCCTCAAAATCCACCGCTTCGCTTGACATCTGCGCATAAAATTCATCCAAACGCCATCCATACAGACCAAGCACACTGCCAATGCCAGGTTGCCGTCCGTAATAGCGGCCGGATTCCAAAAGCCTTTGACGATACCGTTCTTCTTCCTGCACAATACGGTTGATAAAACGGATCCAATCCCTGCCCTGCTTGGTAAAGTTATCCGGATTGTGGTTCAACTGCGTGTTTGTCCCATAGAGATCCGTAGCGTTTGTTTTCACATTTTTGCAAAATACATCCAGCTTTTTAATGACAAAAAGCCGTTTTTCTCCAATACGAAAAGAGACCAAAAGCTCGCCGCCTTTTTTGATCAGCCGAGGCAGCAGACGCAATTGTTCCCCGGAGGCAGCAGACGCCCCAAGCCGGTTCAAACGCCTGTCCTGATATGCTTCCAGCAGCCTCTTGGCTTCGCTGTCCGTCGCATCTCCCAGATTGTGCGTCTTTAAAAATTCTTCCAACAGACGCAACGCCCCGGCCGTATAAGGACAATTCGTCTTTTTGGCATACCAGGAATAATAGTAATTCCGACGGCATTGCGGACATCTGCAATCCATATTTTTGATCTCTGAGCGGGAAAAAATCAGTCGTATCCAAAATTCTTCTTTGCCGCTCTTGCCGATGACCTCTGCCTGCCCCAAGACTTCCCGGTTATCCTCATCATAGCCGGAAAGCATCCGCACCAGCCGGACATTTGCCTGGGCGCATAGTTTTTGCCCTTCATCCCTGGCTTTTTGAGAAATCGTAATCGAGCCTGTAATCTGGCTTCCCGAAAAAAAATGATACCGCTCCAGATCTTCAATACGATAACTCCCCCTTTGCAAATCTGAA
>CAOJLW010000282.1 GCA_948438565.1 uncultured Lachnospiraceae bacterium
GCGGTTCTTCCGAAATGCCCGGATCCGGCAAAAGGAGACGGACGCGCTTCCATTTCTAACAGTGTTTCCTATGCGACGGCGGCCAAAGGCAAGAACAGGGAATTGGCCATGGATTTTCTTACGTTCCTTGGTTCTGAAGAAGGCCAGAAAATTCAGGGAGAGTCTGGCGCCGCGATTCCCGCATACAATGGGCTGGAAGAGACATGGGTGCAGACTTTCGCGGATAAGGGTTATCAACTGGATGTGCAGAAGATGGTCGATATGTTTGACTACAGCGTGAAATATGTTAATAATCCGTCCAGGCCGTCATGGGAGCCGAAAGTGGAGCAGGCCATGCTGGATATTTACGGCGGAATCACTACGCCGGAAGAGGGAATCCAAAAGATTCAGGATCTTGTAACAGAAGCGATCGAAGAAGAGTGACGTCAGGAGGGCGCTTTATGAAAAAGAAAGCATGGGGGAATCAGGATAACGCATGGGGCTATATGATGATAGCCCCGACGATCATAGGACTGCTTATTTTAAATGTATATCCTTTTATACAGACCATTTTTATGAGTTTTACATCTGCGAAAGCGTTTGGCGGATACAAGTTCGTAGGGCTGAAAAATTATGCCAGTATGTTTTCCAGCCCGGAGTTTTTGCGGGCGACCTGGAACACCATTTTATTTTGTATCCTGACGGTTCCGGTAGGCGTAATGCTTGCGCTGGTTGTCGCGATTTTGCTCAATGCGAAAATCAAGGGAAAAGTAGCGTTCCGGGCAATCTTTTTCCTGCCGATGGTCGTCGCGCCGGCCGCGGTGGCCATGGTATGGAAATGGATGTTTAACGCGGAATACGGGATTATCAATACGGTCTTTCATTTAAAGGTAGACTGGATCACCAATCCAAACATCGTTATTTTTACGGTGGCGATTGTATCCATCTGGAGCGCGATCGGATACGACGCGGTGCTGCTGCTTTCCGGCATCCAGAACATTTCCAAAAGCTATTATGAGGCGGCCAGCCTGGACGGCTGTACGAAGCTGCAGCAGTTTTGGTATATCACGCTTCCGATGGTGTCTCCGACGCTGTTCGTCGTGCTGATCATGCGGCTGATGACATCGCTGAAGGTATACGACATGATTTATATGATGGTAGGCGAAGGCAACCCGGCTTTAAGCAAAGCGCAGTCGCTGATCTATTTATTCTACCGGGAATCGTTTATATCCGGCAACAAAGGATATGCGTCGGCCATTGTAATCTGGACAGTGCTGCTGATTGGCATAATCAGTGCGGTGCAGTTTATGGGACAGAAAAAGTGGGTCAATTATGATGTATAGGAGGGAATGTAAATGAGAAAGAAAAAGAATCTATCCATGGCGCTTGCGTATATTGCGCTGATCCTTGGCTCCATCATTATGATTTTTCCGTTTCTATGGATGCTGCTGACGTCTTTTAAAACAAATGCGGAAGCGCTGCAGATACCGCCGACGTTCCTTCCGTCTGTCTGGAACTTTGACTCGTTTGCCAAAGTAATGGATCTGCTTCCGTTTGGAAATTTATATCTGAACACGGCTCTGATGATCCTGCTGCGGGTGGTCTGCGCGGTTGTCACCTGTTCCATGGCTGGATACGCGTTTGCAAAACTAAATTTTAAGTTCAAAAATTTTTGGTTTACGCTCGTGATTGTCCAGCAGATGATACCCGGCCAGATCTTTATCATTCCGCAGTACCAGATGATCGCGAAAATGGGCATGACGGACACGATTTTTTCACTGGTGTTTCCGGGGCTGGTCAGTGCGTTTGGGACGTTCTTTTTAAGGCAGGCTTATATGGGGATTCCGGACGAGGTGGCGGAAGCGGCCTATTTGGACGGATGCAACCGGTGGCAGACATTTACGAAGGTTTTATTCCCGCTGACAAAGCCGTCCGTCGCGGCGCTTTCGGTTTTTACCGCGGTTTTCGCCTACACCGACCTGATGTGGCCGCTGGTTGCCAATACCAACATCAATTCGACAACGCTGTCAGCCGGCCTCTCCAGCCTGAACGGACAGTTCAGCACCAATTATCCGGTGCTGATGGCGGGTTCTCTGCTGGCGATGCTTCCGATGGTCGTTTTGTACCTGTTTTTCCAGAAACAATTTATCGAAGGCGTGGCCATGACCGGAGGAAAATAATCGTATGAAGACAATATCGTTACATACAAAAAATACAACGTACCAGATCGGCATATCGGAATATGGCTACCTGTTGCATCTTTATTACGGACCGAAAATAGAATGTGACATGAGTTATATTCTGCAATATTTTGATCGAGGGTTTAGCGGCAATCCCTACGAGGCCGGAGAGGACCGGACAGTTTCGCCGGATCTTCTCCCGATGGAGTATCCCTGTTATGGCAACGGGGATTTCCGCAGCCCGGCCGTCAATGTCCGCAATAAGCAGGGCGTATACGGCCTGGACTTAAAATATAAATCCCATCGCTTTTTGGAAGGAAAATACGGGATACCGGGACTTCCGGCCGTCTATGCGGACAAAAAAGAAGCGCAGACTTTGGAAATTGTGCTGGAAGACGCTGCCTTTGAGGTGAAGGCGCTGTTAAAATATGGCGTGCTGCCCGATCTGGATGTGATCACAAGGAGCGTTGTTATTCAGAACAAAGGAAGCGAAGAAGTGTTCATCGGCAAAGCCTGCAGCTTTTCCTTAGATTTCGTAAGCGGGGAATTTGACTTGCTGCATTTTTACGGGCGCCATGCTATGGAACGGAATTTAGAGCGCATACCGGTTATCCATGGCAACCAGAGTTTTGGAAGCCGCAGGGGCGCGTCCAGCCATCAGCACAACCCGTTTTTCCTGTTGGCCGGAAAAAATACTTCTGAGGAAGCCGGCGCGTGCTATGGAATGTCTTTTCTGTACAGCGGGAATTTCCGGTTTGAGGTGGAAAAAGATCAGATTCACCAGACAAGGGTGCAGATGGGCGTTTTGGATGAAATGTTTGATTACGCGCTGGCTCCTGGAGAAAAATATTATGCCCCGGAAGTTGCTTTGGCGTTCAGCGCGGACGGGCTGACCGGAATCTCCCACATCTTCCATAAACTGATTCGCCATCATGTGTGCAGAGGAAAATACAAAACGGCCAGAAGGCCGGTGCTGCTCAATAATTGGGAAGCTACCTATATGAACTTTGACGGAGAAAAAATCCTTGCTATCGCAGAA
>CAOJLW010000283.1 GCA_948438565.1 uncultured Lachnospiraceae bacterium
TACCTGTCCGGCAGCGGCGTTTGCGTTGTTTTGCAGCCTGTCCGCCAATGTGGAAGTCGCGATTGCCTGCTGTACTTTTTTGTGTACGATGCTGTGTCTGGCGACAGGGCAGAATTTTTTTGAACTGGCGGCTTATGTGATTTTAATACCGATTGGGGCGCAGATGGCGGAGACGATACACAAACGGCAGTACCGGATATGGGGTTGCATGATTTTGGCTTCCGTGTCCCTTTGTATCCCGGCTATGTTTTCCTATCTGGCGTCTATGGACGGACAGCTGCGCTTATTCCTTTGGAACGGGGCGTTTAGCATAGCGGCCATCGTTTTATACGGAATGCTGGCGGACAAGCTGTACGGACAAAAAGACAATGACGCAGACGATGCGCTGATGCGTATTATTCAGGAGCAATACCCGATGGTTTTGGATATTCGCAATTATTCTAAAACAGAATATGTGCGCGCTGTCAAAGTGGCTGCAATTTCCGGAAAATGCGCCGCGGAAATCGGCGCCAACAAAAGGTTGGCCGCGGCAGCCGGATTTTATTACCGACTGGGCGTTTTGGAAGGGGAGCCTTTTATTGAAAACGGCGTCCGTCTGGCCAAAGAGGGCTGCTTTCCAGAGCCGGTGATTCAAATTCTGGCTGAATACAACGGGGAACAGCAGCTACCTTCTTCCAGGGAATCGGCCATTATCCATATGGTAGACGCCTGCCTGAAGGAACTCGAAACGCTGCGTTCGCAGGATTTGTCCACGAACTGGAGTCAGGATATGGTCATCTACCAGACCATCAACGAATTGTCCGCTTCCGGCATTTATGACGAGTCCGGACTGAGTATGAATCAATTTTTAAAAGTCAGGGAATTATTAGTACGTGAGGAGCTTTGATATGACGGTTTGGATAGAAGAAGAGACGGAAGCGTCATTTCCGTTTGATTACCGCAAGCTTGCGGAGGAAGTGGTTGCCTTTACGTTGGATTATGAGAAATTTCCGTATGAAGCGGAAGTGGATTTAACTTTAACAGACATTCCTTCCATACAGGAGTTAAACAAAAGCCACCGGGGATTGGACAAGCCTACGGACGTACTGTCGTTTCCGATGGTTACCTTCCCTACGGCAGGGGATTTTACAGATATGTCGGGAGATTTAGAGGATAATTTTAATCCGGACACCGGGGAAGCGCTTTTAGGGGATATCGTAATTTCCGTCCCCAAGGTATATGAACAGGCCGAGGCCTATGGGCATACCGTCAAGCGCGAATTTGCCTTTTTAGTCGTACATAGTGTCCTGCATTTGCTGGGGTATGATCATATGACGCCTGCAGACGCGGCATTTATGGAAAATAAACAAGAAAGTATCTTACAAGCAATGAACATCTTAAGATAACAGGAGGGAGAAACATGAGAAACATGAAAAAATGGATTCTGCTGGCCGCGGCCTGCTGTATTGTATTTTCCGGCTGCGGAAAATCCGAGGATGAGGTCGTAGACGTTCTGCCGACCGAGCAGACGGAAATTGTGGAACCGGAAGAGACAGAAACCGAAGAAATTATGACGGAAACCGAAGAAGTCGTGGTATCGGAGAGTAAAAATCCCCTGACCGGGGAACCGATGGACGAGGCGTTGGCGGCGCAAAGGCCAGTTTCTTGTATGATTGGCAATACAACGGACGCTATGCCGCAATATGGGACGTCAGCGGCGGATGTTTTGATTGAAGCGCCTGCGGAAGGCGGTCTGACCAGAATTATGGGCATCTACCAGGATTACGCAAACCTGCCGACGATTATGTCAGTACGAAGCTGCCGTCATTATTATGCTTATATTTCCAATGAGTTTGAAGCGATCTATGTACATTATGGACAAGCGATCTATGCAACGGAAATGTTAAAAAGCTGTGATGATTTAAACGGACTGGACGGGGATTTAGAGAATGTGACGTTCTTACGCGATAAGTCCAGGAAATCGCCGCACAACGCATATGTAACCGGGGAAAGTATTGTGGCGGGGATTAAAAAACGGGAATACCGTACCGAGCACGCGGACACTTATAAAAACCGTTTCAGCTTTGTGGATGCCGATCGGACGCTTGACGGCGGCGTGGAAGCGGCTGTCGTAGAACCTGGATATACCGTCAACAAGCCCTGGTTTGTCTACAATGCGGATACCGGTTTATATGAAAGATATCAGTATAAGGCGGCGCACGTAGATGGCGGCAATAGCGAGCAGCTTGCATTTAAGAACGTTATTTTCCAGGTATGCGATTACAAAATGGAGCCGGACGGCAAGTATCTGGATGTCAAGACGGCCTCCTATGGCGGAACCGGTAAATATATCTCCAATGGAAAAGCAATGGATATTACCTGGGTAAAAGAAGTGGAAGATGGCATCGGAACATATTACGATGCAAACGGCAATGAACTGGAATTAAATCCGGGCAAAACGTGCATCTGTATTGTGTTAAACGATGCGGAAGATAAAATTGGCGTATACGCAAGCGAAGCGGACTTTGAAGCTTCCAGGAATTAACGGCAAATAAAGGGGACAGGAAGGGATAAAAATGGAACATGAAACAGAATCCAGAAATTTTATAGAACAGATTATCGATCAGGATCTGGCCGAGGGGCATTGCAAAACCGTATGCACCCGGTTTCCGCCGGAGCCAAACGGCTATCTGCATATCGGTCATGCCAAATCCATATTATTAAATGCGGGTCTGGCAAAAGAATACGGCGGCAAATTTAATCTTCGTTTTGACGATACCAATCCGACCAAGGAAAAGGTGGAATTTGTAGAATCCATTAAAGCAGACGTTCAGTGGCTTGGCGCAAACTGGGAAGATCGCCTGTTTTTTGCATCGGATTATTTTGGACAGATGTATGAAGCGGCCGTAAAGCTGATTCAAAAAGGCAAAGCATATGTTTCGGATTTAAGCGCCGAGGAAATCCGTACGTATCGCGGCACGTTGACGGAGCCTGGAAAAGAGGATCCGTCCGCGGGCAGGAGCATTGAAGAAAATTTAAAGTTGTTTGAAGAAATGAAGAATGGACGTTACGGAGACGGTGAAAAGGTGCTGCGCGCCAGGATTGATATGGCTTCCCCCAATATGAATATGCGGGATCCGGTGATTTACCGCGTGGCGCATATGTCCCATCACAATACCGGGGATAAGTGGTGCATTTA
>CAOJLW010000284.1 GCA_948438565.1 uncultured Lachnospiraceae bacterium
GGTCCACATAACGGATGTCGTCCGCCAAAACGTAGAAGAGTTTAATTATTTTTGGAAACCAATCTAAGTAGGAGGGATAGTCTAAAATGGCAGTTAATCGAGTTCCTATTCTTAAAAGATGCAGATCGCTTGGTTTAGATCCAATTTATTTAGGAGTAGATAAAAAATCAAACAGAGAATTAAAGAGGGCAAACAGGAAGATTTCTGAGTATGGCCTTCAGCTTCGTGAAAAACAAAAGGCAAAATTTATATACGGCGTACTGGAAAAACCTTTCCATAATTATTATGAAAAAGCCGACAGGATGAAAGGCATGACCGGTGAAAACCTGATGACCATATTGGAGAGCAGGTTGGATAACGTTATTTTCCGTATGGGTTTTGCAAGAACCAGGAGGGAATCCCGGCAGGTGGTAGGCCATAAATTTATTCTGGTGAACGGCAAATGCGTCAATATTCCGTCTTATCGGGTAAAAGCCGGAGATGAAATTGAAATTAAAGAAAAGAGCAAAGGTATCCAGAGATTTAAGGATATTTTGGAAACAACAGGTGGGAGGATAGTCCCGGAATGGCTGGATGTGGATACGGAAAATTTAAAAGGGACTGTTAAGGAGCTGCCTTCCAGGGATCAGATCGACGTACCTGTGAATGAAATGCTTATTGTCGAGTTATATAGTAAGTAATCCGAATCCGGTAGATTGAGAGAGGCATATACCCGAAAAAGGAGGGCTTTGTAGTGTTCGATTTTGAAAAACCGAAAATTGAAATCGCTGAAATTTCAGAAGACAAAAAGTATGGAAGATTTGTTATCGAGCCGTTAGAGCGGGGATATGGCACTACGCTCGGCAATTCTTTAAGAAGAATCATGCTTTCTTCCTTACCAGGTGCAGCGGTAAGCCAGGTTAAAATTGACGGTGTGTTACACGAGTTCAGTTCTATCCCAGGCATAAAAGAAGATGTGACTGAGATTATCATGAACATTAAGAATCTTGCACTTAAGAATACATGTCCGACCGATGAGCCAAAAGTTGCTTACATTGAATTTGAGGGTGAAGGCGTTGTTACAGCTTCTGACATTCAGGCAGACCCTGATATTCAGATTCTAAATCCGGATTTGGTGATTGCGAACTTAAACGGAGGAACTGACTGCAAATTGTATATGGAGCTTACCATTACAAAAGGCAGAGGTTATGTCAGCGCGGAGAAGAATAAATCGGAAGATGTTCCAATCGGTGTGATTGCGATTGATTCTATTTACACTCCTGTAGAGCGTGTAAATCTAACAGTTGAAAATACCCGTGTAGGTCAAATTACTGATTACGATAAACTCACATTAGATGTATATACAAACGGTACTTTAGAACCGGATGAGGCAGTTAGTTTAGCTGCAAAGGTTTTGAGCGAGCATCTGAGCCTTTTCATCAATTTATCTGAAACGGCAATGTCCGCAGAGGTTATGGTAGAAAAGGAGGACGATGCGAAAGGCAAAGTTCTGGAAATGAACATTGACGAACTGGAGCTGTCCGTGCGTTCTTACAATTGTTTAAAAAGAGCGGGCATCAATACGGTAGAGGAATTGACAAACCGTACGCCGGAGGACATGATGAAAGTCCGTAATCTGGGACGCAAGTCTTTAGAAGAAGTATTGGCAAAATTAAAGGAACTTGGCTTACAGCTGAATCAGAGCGAGGATCTTTAATTGCATTGGACGGCCAATCCCGTAAGTCCAAAGCGCGGGGAGAGGTCATCTCCATGGGAAAGTGGAGGCAACTAATCAGGAAAGCATACGATAAGTAAGTCCGAAGGGCGTATTGTATGTTCCACAAAACGGAGGATTGAATATGGAAAAACATAGAAAGTTAGGTAAAACAACCCCACAGAGGAAAGCTTTGCTTAGGAACCAGGTGACGGCGTTGCTGTACCATGATAAAATTATTACGACAGAAGCAAGAGCCAAAGAAGTGCGCAGAATTGCGGAAGGTCTGATTGCATTGGCCGTAAAAGAACGGGACAATTACAATGAGGTGACCATTAAAGCGAAAGTGGCGCGTAAGGACAAAGACGGCAAGCGGATTAAAGAAGTTGTAGATGGCAAAAAGAGGCCTGTATACGATGAAGTGGATAAGACGATTAAAAAGGATATGCCATCCCGCCTGTATGCCAGGAGGCAGATGTTAAAAGTGCTTTATCCGATTAAGTATGTTCCAAAGGAAGTGGCCGGAAGAAAGAGGAATACCAAGCAAATCGATCTGACAGATAAGTTATTTGATGAGATCGGACCAAAATATGCGGGCCGCAATGGCGGGTATACCAGGATAGTAAAGATTGGCCAGCGTAAAGGCGACGGCGCATTAGAAGTGCTGTTAGAGCTTGTATAATTACCATAAAAAAACTCCGGTTTGATACCGGAGTTTTTTGGCAAACAAAGATTCCCAAAGAGGAGGAGCAAATGTTTCCGGAATTATTTTCAGTTGGTCCGTTTACGGTTTACAGCTATGGATTGATGACTGCCCTTGGCATTATTGCAGCGATCTGGATTGGGGAGAATGAGATCAAGAGAGCGCAGCTTGCCCCGGATGGTTTTTTAATGGGAATGGGCATTGCGTGTGTCGTTGGCGGATATGCCGCGTCCAAGCTCTTGTTTTGGATTACAATTTTGCCGGAGATTATCAAAGAGCCGGCCAGACTGTTCGATTTGTCCAGCGGCTTTGTCGTATATGGAGGTCTGATTGGCGGGATTGTGACGGCATATTTCTATTGTAAGATAAAAAAAGTGGATTTTTGGAGTGTGTTTGATCTGGCTACTCCGGCAGTTGCTTTGGCGCAGTGCCTGGGCCGGATTGGCTGCTATTTAGCAGGCTGCTGTTATGGAAATCCGACAGAGAGCGCGTTTGGGGTTGTATTCCACCGATCTTTGTATGCGCCAAATAATATCAAATTGTTTCCGGTTCAGCTTATGGCTTCCGGTTTAAATCTCCTCAATTTTGCGGTTTTATATTTCCTGTGGAGAAAAGGCCGAATGAAAAAAGGGATGGTCGGATCCTTATATATTATCAATTATAGCGTGGGCCGTTTTTTCCTGGAATATTTCCGGGGAGATTTGGAACGTGGGCATATCGGAACTTTGTCCACGTCCCAGTTTATTTCTATTTTTACATTGGGTATTGGATTGCTGCT
>CAOJLW010000285.1 GCA_948438565.1 uncultured Lachnospiraceae bacterium
ATTGCCAACAATAAAAAGGCAAGGCATGATTATTTTTTGGAAGAAAATTATGAGGCCGGCATCAGCCTGCACGGGACGGAAGTTAAATCTCTGCGTATGGGCAAATGCAGTATCAAAGAGGCCTATATAAAAATTGAACAAGAGGAAATGCTGATCTATGGGATGCATATTTCTCCTTATGAAAAGGGGAATATTTTTAACCGAGATCCACTGCGACCCAAAAAGCTGTTGATGCATAAGAGAGAAATTTTAAAATTAAGGCAGAAAATAGCCGAAAAGGGATATACGCTGGTTCCGGTGGAAATCTATTGGAAAGGAAGCCTGGTGAAGGTGCAGGTTTCCCTTGCAAAGGGCAAAAAGCTCTATGATAAACGGGAGGATATTGCCAAAAAAGATCAGAGAAGGGAATCCGAACGGAATTTTAAAGTAAAGAATCTCTATTAGAGGCTATGCGTGGCTGGGAATAAAAAAATGGCGCAGCCAAATCTGCTGCGCCGAAGCGTTTTGCTAGTGGAGCATACGGGACTCGAACCCGTGGCCTCCACACTGCCAGTGTGGCGCGCTCCCAGCTGCGCCAATGCCCCGTACTTGATTAGTATAACATAAATCATAAAAAAAGCAATATAAAATTGAACATAATGAAAAAAAATTGGATGAACGGGTTGACCGTTGCTATAATTTTGGCTATAATATTTTTTCAGGATAAGGGCCAGTAAAGGTTTCGACAGGGATCATGAAGCTGGAGAAGCGAGTCGCATGGGATGCGTCAAATGCCAAACTTAAAATTAAACGCTAACGATAATTTAGCATACGCTGCCTAGTTGCAGCAGTCTGACCTAAGGCGCCTGCACTTTAGGATCCAGGCTTCGACGATGCAGGAAGCGACACATATTAAGCTTTGCGTATGTGGGCGTATTATGAAGCTACCAAAACAGGGATTGTGTTTATTCAAGCCCTGCAGAGGGAATGACAAAGAATAAACTACACTCGTAGAAGGACAGGGGATTGGTTTTTGGACACGGGTTCGATTCCCGTCTGGTCCATCGGATAAGCGCCGGAACTGTGCGATTCATGATAAATCAGCGGTTTCCGGCTCTTATACTATACGCAAAGCCTTATGCGTCGATATCAATAGAGCGTCGCGCCAGCAGGCTTTCGAGCATTTCGCTAAGTACAGAAAGGTCTGCGGCCAAAATTTCCGTACTTTGTATATCCAGGCATTCTGCAAGCTGGCAGGCGATTGCGGACAGGACATAGAGGCTGGTGCAGTTGTTTTTCATGTTGGGACACCTGAGACGAATATTTTTATCATTATATGAATGGGAACAGAAAATGTGCGCAAATACCATACAAGGAGAAAAAGATGAGTAAAGAATTAGCAAAAACCTATGATCCACAGGGGATTGAAGAACGCCTTTACCAGAAATGGGAAGAAAACGGCTATTTCCGTGCAAAAGCAGATAAAAGTAAAAAGCCGTTTACAATCGTGATGCCTCCGCCCAATATTACGGGACAGCTGCATATGGGACATGCGTTAGACAATACGATGCAGGATATTTTAATCCGTTATAAGCGGATGCAGGGATATCAAACGCTGTGGCAGCCGGGCACCGACCATGCGGCGATTGCGACCGAAGTTAAAGTGATTGAGGCGTTAAAAGAGCAGGGAATTGACAAAGAAGCGTTGGGACGCGAGGGTTTTTTGGAGAAGTGCTGGGAATGGCGCAAGGAGTATGGCGGCCGTATCCTAAGGCAGCTTAAAAAATTGGGTTCGTCCGCAGATTGGGATCGGGAACGCTTTACGATGGACGAAGGCTGTTCGGACGCAGTTTTGGAGGTGTTTGTCAAGCTTTATGAAGCCGGGTATATTTACAAAGGTTCCCGGATCATCAACTGGTGTCCGGTCTGCCAGACTTCGATTTCCGACGCCGAGGTAGAGCATGAAGAGCAGGACGGATTTTTCTGGCATATCAATTATCCGGTAGTGGGCGAACCCGGAAGGTTTGTGGAAATTGCAACGACCAGGCCGGAGACGATGTTTGGCGATACGGCGGTTGCAGTCAATCCGGATGATGAAAGATATCGGGATATTATCGGCAAAACGTTAAAGCTTCCGTTGACCGATCGCGAGATTCCGGTGATTGCGGACGCCTATGTGGACAAGGAATTTGGAACCGGCTGCGTAAAGATTACTCCCGCGCACGATCCGAACGATTTTGAAGTGGGCAAACGCCACCATTTGGCGGAAGTTGTGGTGATCCATGACGATGCGACGATGAATGAGCAGGCCGGAAAATTTGCCGGCATGGATCGCTACGCGTGCCGGAAGGCGTTGGTAAAAGAGCTTAAAGAGCAGGGATTATTGGTTAGGGTCGAGCCGCATTCCCACAACGTAGGGACGCATGACCGCTGCAATACAACCGTAGAGCCGATGGTCAAACAGCAGTGGTTTGTGAAAATGGACGAACTGATCCAACCCGCGATAGAAGGCGTAAAAAACGGGGAAGTGAAGCTGCTTCCCAAACGCATGGAAAAAACGTATTTTAACTGGACGGATCATATCCGCGATTGGTGCATTTCCCGTCAGCTCTGGTGGGGACATCGAATTCCGGCTTATTATTGTCAGGCGTGCGGTGAAATGACCGTATCGAAAACGATGCCGGCGCAATGCCCGCACTGTGGCCATACCCATTTGAAACAGGACGAGGATACGCTCGACACCTGGTTTTCCTCCGCGCTGTGGCCGTTTTCGACGTTGGGTTGGCCCGAGAAAACGCAAGATTTGGATTATTTTTATCCGAACGACGTGCTAGTGACCGGTTATGATATTATTTTCTTTTGGGTGATCCGCATGATTTTTTCCGGCTATGCACAGATGGGGCAGGCGCCGTTTCATACGGTACTGTTTCATGGGTTGGTGCGGGATTCGCAAGGGCGTAAAATGAGCAAATCCTTAGGCAACGGCATCGATCCGCTGGAAGTGATTGACAAATACGGCGCAGACGCGCTTCGCTTGACGTTAATCACCGGAAATGCGCCCGGAAATGATATGCGTTTTTACTGGGAACGGGTTGAGGCTTCCCGTAATTTTGCCAATAAAGTATGGAACGCATCCCGTTTTATTATGA
>CAOJLW010000286.1 GCA_948438565.1 uncultured Lachnospiraceae bacterium
GCCGTCTGCCCGTCTGCATCCTCGCTCAGCATAATCGTAAGGCTTACATAGCTTGTGGTACGGAAATACCATTTTTCAAAGACCAGCAATAAAACGCTAAAATCCGCCTGACCGCGCCAATTTTCAAAAAACAGCTCTGCGCTTAATTGATTCTGTAAATCCGCAGCGACTTCCTGAATGCCAGACTGATGGCAGCCACTCATTTTCATTGATACGCTCTCCTGCATACATCCCACCTCCGTAACCCGCCCTCCGCAAAACAAAGGCGTATATCCCGTTTTTCACTGAGGGTAATAATAGGTTATTATAGCACACCTGCCAACAATATGACAGTTGCAAATCTGCACTTTGCTGCATAACATAATGAAAACTGCTTTTATCAGGAGCCGTATATGGATCCCACCCGCTACCAATACGCCGTTATCGGCGGCGATCTGCGCCAGATATGCCTTGCAAAAGAGCTTGCGGCCAAGGGCGCCTTTGTCTGTTGTTTCGCTCTGTGCCAACCTATAGAAAGCGCATCCTCCAACAACCTGTTTTTGGCTGCCTCCCTCGAAGAAGCCATAAGCCGCTCCCAATCTGTCATCTGTCCGATTCCACTAGCCAAAGATAACACGCATCTAAACCAAAGCAAAAAAAAATCCAATATCCCGCTCAAGCATCTGTTTTGCCTTTTAAAACCCGGTCAGCGTTTCTTTGCCGGCAATATACCCAAACCCTTCCGTATCCAGGCTATGGAAAACGGCATATATGCCGTTGACCTGATGGAGGACGCCGCGTTATCCTACTTCAATACGATTGCCACGGCGGAAGGCGTCCTGTCCGAAGCGATACAACACAGTCCGCAAAACCTGTTTCACAGCAAATGCGCCGTCTTAGGCTATGGAAAATGCGGCCGCGCCATTACGCGCCTCCTAAGGGGCCTTTCCTGTTTTGTATCCGTTTTTTCCATCCAGGAAGAAGAACTTGCGCAGGCCGCCCTTGTGGCCGACGACGCCCTTCCGCTCGCAGTATTTGTAGAGCAGTGCCAAGAATATGATTTTATCTTCAATACCATCCCGGCAATCGTCCTGCCCCATGACGCGCTGCTGAATGTAAAGCCGTCTGTAACGATCCTGGATATTGCGTCCTATCCGGGCGGCGTCGATTTAAACGCAGCCAAAGAGCTTTCGATCCAGGCTATCCCCTGCCCCGCCCTGCCGGGTCGATACGCGCCGCTTTCATCCGCCCGGGCCATTGCGGCATCCATTCAAAAATCGGAAGCGCAAAAAGGGTATCCCTCTATGGCCAAAAAGCTTGGCACGCATGAATAAATAAAAAAGGAGTCAATTATGTCTTTAAAAGGAAAGCATATCGGAGTCGCATTTACCGGCTCGTTTTGTACCTATGAGAAAGTATTTGAAGGACTGATCCAATTAACCGAAGAAGGGGCAATAGTACAGACGATCTTTTCCAACGCCTCGCAAACCCTGGACAGCCGTTTTGGAACAGCGGAAAGCTTTATCCAACGAGCGGAGGAAATCACCGGAGTAAAGCCTATGATGACTATCCCGCAGGCAGAACCTATCGGGCCAAAAAGCCTGCTGGATATTCTGGTTCTCTTCCCCTGTACCGGAAACACCATAGCAAAGCTCGCCAACGGCATTACCGACACACCGGTATTGATGGCAGCCAAAGCGCACCTGCGCAATAATAAACCTCTGCTGATTTCTATCTCAACGAATGACGCCCTGGGTATGAATATGAAAAATATCGGCCTGCTCTTAAATGCCAAGCACATTTATTTTATCCCATTTGGGCAGGATAACCCTGAAAAAAAACCAAATTCCATGATCGCGCATACCGATCTTTTGATCCCGTCGATTGAAGCCGCCCTTTTGGGAAAACAATATCAGCCTATTATCTGTTAAGGAGAGTCCTATATGTGTGGAATTGCCGGTTTCTTCAACCCAAACGAAGATTATTCCCGACATAAAAAGAAATGGATACAAATTTTAAACCATATGAACCAGGCGCAAAAACGGCGGGGGCCGGACGGCCATGGCGTTTACCTGCACCCTTCCTGCGGTTTTGCCCATGTCAGGCTCAAAATTATTGATCTTGTCACCGGAGCGCAGCCCATGGTAAAGCGAAATGGGGAATATGAATACGCCATTGTATTTAACGGCGAAATCTACAATATGCAGGAATTAAAAGACGACCTGATAACCGAAGGCGCGTCTTTTGAAACCACCAGCGACACGGAAGTCATCCTTGCCGGCTATATGCTCCATGGAAAAGAATTCATAAAAAAACTCAACGGCATTTTTGCCATCGCTCTCTGGGATTCCTGTTCGCGCAGGCTCTGCCTGTTCCGCGACCGCCTGGGCGTAAAGCCTTTATTTTATACCAAGCTTGGGGATACCTTCCTGTTTGCTTCTGAGATCAAGGGACTGTTTGCCTATCCCGGCGTAAATCCCGTAATCGACAAAAACGGACTGTGTGAAATCTTTGCTCTAGGGCCTGCCAAATCCTATGGAAAAGGCGTGTTTAAAGATATCTTTGAAGTGCTGCCGGGCCACTGCATTACTCTCGACGGCCTGTCTTATACGGATGAAGCCTATTGGAAACTAAAAAGCCGTCCGCATGAGGATTCATTTACGGAAACCATCGACAAAACGGCATGGCTGTTAGAGGACGCCATCACCAAACAGATGCTTGCAGATATCCCCATCTGCACCTTCCTTTCCGGCGGGATTGACAGCAGCCTGGTCACGGCCATCTGCGCAAAAGCGTTACAAAAACAGGGCAAACGGTTAAACACGTTTTCTTTTGATTTTGTCGGCAATCAAAAACATTTTAAATCCAATGCGTTCCAGCCAAGTCAGGATCGTCCTTTTGCCGAACAGATGGCATCTTATCTGGATACCAACCACCGTTTTTTGGAATGTAGCAATACGGATCAGCTCCAATGCCTTTATCAGGCAGTCCGCGCCAGGGATCTGCCGTGTATGGCGGATGTGGAATCTTCCATGTTATATTTTTGTTCCCAGGTCGTAAAACACAATAAAGTGACGCTGACCGGAGAATGCGCCGACGAAATCTTTGGCGGCTACCCCTGGTTCCATAGTCAAAACGCCTTTGG
>CAOJLW010000287.1 GCA_948438565.1 uncultured Lachnospiraceae bacterium
ACGGATAGTCAGGGCATAACCGCAGTTACCGCATTTTACTTTGCCGCAAAGCCATGAATTTTTCGGTTTACAGGTGACGGCGGAATGCCTGCTATTTAAACTTCGCTTGCGACAGGCCAGCCATATTTGAGGTGGAATGATTCCCGGATGCGGCGCCAGAACCAGTTCTTTGCCAGATAAATCATAGTGTTTTTTGGTATTGGAATCTGTCCCCTGATAGAGATAGCAGGCATGGTAACCCGTAAAATCGCTGATGGGATTGTGGATTTTGGTTCCCTGGCTTTGAAAAAAACAGTATACGCTGCTGTCTGCCCGGACATAAATGGGGTTGCGGAGCATTTCGCTGATACGAGCGGTATTCCAGCTTGCGCCTCGCAGATTTTGGATCTGGTGTTCCTTAAGGTAGCGTACAATATCACCTAGGGAATAGGCCGTATCTGCATACAGTGTGTAAATCAGTTTTAACTGCTCGCTTTCGGCCGGCACTTCTTCATACATGGAGGTGCGTATCTGGTCGATGGATGTATGGGTCAGGCGGTAGCCGTATGGAATACGCCCTCCCATATAAAAGCCGCGCCTGCATCTGGCATGATAGGCGTCCGCTACGCGTTTTTGTATGGTTTCCCGTTCCAGTTGGGCAAATACAATGCAGATATTTAACATGGCTCTGCCAATTGGCGTGGAAGTGTCAAATTTTTCTGTAGAAGAGATAAATTCGACTCCGTATGTTTGAAAGATTTCCATCATGTTGGCAAAGTCTAAGATAGACCGACTGATACGGTCAAGCTTGTATACAATGACGCGTTGAATCCTGCCCATCCGGATATCGCGCATCATTTGTTCAAAGCCAGGCCGATTCGTATTTTTGCCGGAAAACCCTTTATCCGTATATTCCCGATAGGATTCCCCATGCGTTTCATATCGGCAGTATTCCAGTTGGCTTTCAACGGATATGCTGTCTTTTTTTTCAATCGACTGCCTTGCATACAAAGCGTTGTACATAGGATGCTTCCCCTTTTCGTAAGCGATAGGTTGTTCTTGCAGAGGCTTACTTGGCATATTTTTGAAAAATCTGATAAAGCTGTATGGAGATTTCCTGCCGGGTTTCGTCTTGGATAGTTTGCGAAACAACGGGGAGGACGTTGTTTACGGTCAAGTTCATGCGATCTTTTTGAATCGGGGTATCGGCGATTGGACTGTTTTGTTTGACTGCCATGGATTGCTCCTGCCATGCCTTTCTGTTATTTTATGTAAAACGACCAGTAAAATATGAATAAAAAAGAGCGTTTGGGGAGTGGAAAGCAATATCCGTGTCATAGCGCGGGACGGTCATTGTGTCGCTAACAGTTTGACTGAACGATAGTTGGCATTGTAGCGATTTCATACGGCTAGCTTTGCATTGGAACCTTTTGGCGGCATTCGGATCTCATAGGAGATGGCGCATCGTTAGACTCACATTTCGTACGGTCAATGACAAAAATTGTGTTTTGATATCAATCAAGCTCATAATTTCGTACCAGTACTTCCTGTATAGCTCCGCGTTTGTCGGGATCAGCGTTAATCGCTCTTTTTGCGCTGACATATTCGATTCGATAGTCCCGATATAAATCTTCGATAAACGGACAGGAGGAATTAGACAATAAAAATTTTATTCCCTTGGAATGCAAAATATCGCATTGTTCTTTTAATGCAATTTGTTCGGATTCTCCAAAGCCGCCTGCCGTATATCCCGTAAACGAAGCGGAAGAACTGATTGGCATATAGGGAGGATCGAGATAGACAAATGCTCCTTTTCGAATTCCTTTGAGCGCTTCCCGGTAATCTCCGCATTTCAGGATAATATCGGCTTGATTAAGATAGGAATGCAATGCGTTGATTGTAGTTTCATTTGTAATATTTGGGTTGTTATATTTTCCCCATGGGGAATTAAATTCTCCGGCGCTGTTGACTCTAAATAAGCCGTTATAACAGGTTTTATTCAAATAAATAATCCGCGCTGCCCGTTCTACATTGGTCATGCGATGAAAAATCTGTTTGTCCCGATCTAATGCACGTATCCTATAAAAATAGTCTTTGCAGTTGTTTTGTTTGTGTTCCTTTAATTTGTCGATCAAGGCTTCCGGTTCTGTTTGAATCGTGATATAAACGTTCATCAATTCTGGATTGGAATCGTTGATAACGGCTTTATCCGGTTGCCTGTGAAACAGTACTGCCCCCCCGCCGATAAACGGTTCATAATAGGTGGAGCATTTCGGAATATATGGCATAATGCTATCTAAAAGTTGTCGTTTTCCGCCAACCCATTTTAATATAGGCGATAGGGACGGGTTTTTTCTTGCCATATTTACGCCTCCTTTTGGCACGGTTCACATTCTATATTATGCTACGGATTTTTCTGTATATGGAAGGGGATCGTCGTCCTCCTATATGGTTCATCGTAGTACGTAAAATAATGCAGTTTTGGCATTTTTGCTCGTTGCGTTCACCATATCAGTATATCATAATTTATTTCATAAAAAAAACCACAAACAAAGTCTGTCTGTTGGTTTTTTCATTTTTCTGTTCGCAGATGATTACCTGCGTTTCGATTGTTACAAATGCCGAAAACAAGACGTTTTGAAGCGTCTATATTTTCTTAAGCATATCAAGTAGCAGATAGGATGTCGGATAGCGCTCCGCAAGCTCAATTTCCCTATACTGCTCCATCAGGCGCAGCGCATTGTTTTTGAATGCACCGTACCACATCTGTCCGGTCAGCGTCTCGTTCGCAGACAGGCTGAACGTAAGCGGTTCTTCGCCCCAGCCGACTGCAATATCTTCACACGCCTGCATCATAATGTGACCATCCAGTCCGGTTTCGCCGCCCGCCTCGAAACGGGCAAAGCAGTATTGCAAGGTGTGCCGGCCATAGTATGTCAGTTCTCGGTACTCGATGGAGTGTTCCTTGATATAATCCCCCGGATTGGAGGACAGGGCAGGACTGCTGCAAATCGTCTCAATGAGCGTCCCAATCACCTGGTTGGTATCCAGTCCGGTAGACGCTGCCGCCTGGGCGTAACACTCCTGTGTCTGCTGAAGAATGAACTTCTGGCTGTCCATGCCGTCC
>CAOJLW010000288.1 GCA_948438565.1 uncultured Lachnospiraceae bacterium
GCTTCTCTTTGGAAATCCCGGTCTGCCCCTCGGATTCCACGTCCGCGGTCTGCCCGCCTACCATACCGTATACGCCTGCTTTTTTTGTCAAAACCGAAAATGCCCGTCCAACGTCGGCGCCTTTTGCGTCTATCGCAAATGCCTGCGCAGCCGTCTCATATGCAAAATTCAGCAGCGCGTCCCCGGCCAGAATCCCCATGGCTTCCCCATATACGGCGTGCGTCGTCTTTTTGCCTCTGCGGTATTCATCGTCGTCCATCGCTGGAAGATCGTCATGCACCAAAGAATACGTATGAATCATTTCAATCGCCGCCGCAAACGGCTGCACAATCTTCCCTTTCCCGCCAAACATACGGTATGTCTCAAGCATCAGCATCGGGCGCAATCGTTTACCGCCTGCCAAGATACTGTAATTCATCGCTTCCAACACCGTCTTTTGATAACCTTCCTCTTTCGGCAGATAACTTTTCAGGAGATCTTCAATCTCCCGAATCTTTTTTTCCAATTCCAACTTCATCTCCATAAGACGCTCCTTTTAGCTGAACTCTTCGAGTTCCCCCTGCCCGTTGATGACCAGCATTTTTTTCTCTACCTGTTCAATCTTTCCATTGCACTGTCTGAGCTTTTTCATTCCTTTTTCATATAAAAGAAAAGAATCCTCCAATGTAATCTTTTGATCTTCCATCTGTTTTAGGATATCTTCTATTTCCAGAAATAATTCTTCTAAACCTGCTTCCTTTTCCTCTGCCATCCTTGCCGCCTTTCTATTGTCCGTCTGTCTGCAATACTGCCGTTGCCTGGGCGCATACCGTGCCATCCTGTAGACGAATCCGCAGTAAATCGCCCGGCTCCACATTTTTTGCCCGACTGATCCGTTTCCCTGCCTGATCCGTCACAAACGCCAGTCCCTGGCTTAATTTTTTGGCTGGGGACATTGCTTCCAGACGTCCGGACAGAATACCCAGACGGTATTGCGCTTCCAAAAGCCTGCGATTTGCTTCCTGCCCCAACCGCTCCTCCAGGCTGGCTGCATACTGTCTTTTCTCATTTAACCGGTTCTGCGGACTTTGCAGCCGAAGGCGGTGTAACAGACCGACATAACGGTTTTGGGCCAAATCCTTTTTCCATTCGATCCCCTGCGTCAACCGACGGCGCATAAGCTCCATCCCGTCTAACAGCTCAAAAATGTCGTAAACGGCTAACTCTGCACCAGCCGATGGCGTAGGCGCCCGCAAATCCGCGACAAAATCCGCAATCGTCGTATCCGTCTCATGCCCTACAGCCGATATCAACGGCGTGCTGCATTCAAAAATGGCCCGTGCCACAGCTTCTTCATTAAAGGCCCATAAATCCTCAATCGACCCGCCCCCACGCCCGATTAAGATCAGGTCCACGCCCATGGCGTCCAACGCACGAATCCCCTGGACGATACTTTCCGCCGCCCCGTCCCCCTGGACTCTGGCCGGATATAAAATAAGCTGCACATACGGATTTCTCCTGCCTGCAATATTCCGAATATCCTGCACCGCTGCCCCTGTGGGTGCCGTTACAACGCCAAGCGTTTTGATATATTTGGGGATGGGTTTTTTATACTCTTCCGCAAACATCCCCATCTCCTGCAATTCCCGTTTTAAAGCTTCAAATTGCAGATAGAGACTGCCCTCCCCTTCCTTTTGAATCTCTTTGGCATAGAGCTGATAACGCCCGTCCCGTTCATATACTTCAACGGAACCCGTGACAAAGACCTTATCCCCTTCCTGCATCCGAAACGTCAGACCCTTCCGATATCCGGCAAACATTACCGCGGCCATCGTCGCCGACGCATCCTTAATCGTAAAATAAATATGGCCGGATGAATGGTATTTGCAATTGGAAACCTCGCCTTTTACGCATATGCGGTGCAGCATAAAGTCCTGGGCAAACATATTTTTAATATAGGCGTTCACCTGACCGACGGAATAAGCGTGCCGGCTCATACGATTTTCGCCAGGATGCCGTTGACAAAAGCCGACGAACCTTCCGTCCCATATATTTTGGCCAGCTCCACCGCTTCATTAATCGCTACGCCCGTCGGTATCGCATCCTCATATTTTATCTCATAGACCGCCAAACGGATCAGCGTCAAATCCACCTTTCCCATCCTCGTCGTCTTCCATCCTTTGGCTACGGCATTGATCATCCCGTCAATCTCCGCCACCTTATCCGCCACCGCATAGATCTTTTCCTGAATATATACTGTATCCGGATCCGTCTCTTCCCGATCCCATACCGGATATTGTAGCTGTTCTTTGAGCTCCTCCCCCGGATGGAATTCAATTTGAAACAAGATCTGAAAAATTTGCTCCCTGATCTGCCTTCTTGTCATGCATTTTTCCTTTCTGTACTATTTTCCTTACATAAGAAGTGTTTTCCTCATGATATGACAAAAAAGGATGCCGCTTAGACACCCTTTACCTGCTCTTTCCCATGTCGACACTGGCAATTCTGACATTGACGCCGGATACCTCTAATCCTGTCATATTTTCAATCGCTGCTTTTACTTTTTCCTGCACTTTGGAAGAAACATCCGGAATTGCATAGCCATAAGCAATATTCAAAGCCACGTCCACCCGTACAATGCCGTTTACCACTTCAATACGGATGCCTTTTGAAAGATTTTTCATGCCTAATCTGCTGACCAGCTCGTTTGTGATATTGCCCGCCATGGAGCTTACGCCTTCTACTTCGGTAGCCGCCAGGCCGGCAATAATCGCAACGACCTCATCTGCAATTTTGACTTCGCCTAATTTATCTTCTTTGATTTTGAATCCTTTTCGAATTTCAGCCATATATATGCCTCCTCAGTGATATTATGGTTTATTATAGCAGACTATCTTTATTTTGGAAACAAAAAAATGAAAAGTTATCGGGAGAGTGAACGCCAGTCGATGGCCACTGCAACCACATTTCAAAAAACGTTCCTGGAACGATGCGTTTTACTTATTCATACATATAGTATACCCGCTTCTATTGATATCATGAATTCATTCTGTAAAACGCCTTACGCCAAGCCTTTCCTGGTCAAATATGCAAAAGGGCAGAGATTCCTCCCCAATGTCATTT
>CAOJLW010000289.1 GCA_948438565.1 uncultured Lachnospiraceae bacterium
GCCGTTTTTGGGCAGAACCGTGCGTGCGATCCGCGTCGATAGGGAAATGTCCAAAGGTTTCCATGCCAAGCTGTTGCAGTTTGCACAGGAGATTGGCATGGGAGGCCTTGGCTATTTGGAGGTTATGGAGGACGGATCCTATAAAGGGCCGATTGATAAATTTATTCCAGACGCTTTGAAAGCCGATCTGGCGGAGCAGGCTGGCTTAAAAGCCAGAGATACGATTTTCTTTATTGCGGATCAAGAAGAGCGGGCCGCTTATTATGCCGGTCGGATTCGCAATGAGCTTGGGGAAAAACTGGATATAACCGAAAAAAAGGCGTACCGCTTCTGTTATGTCAATGATTTTCCGATGTATGAAACAGATCCGGATACCAAGGAAATCCGGTTTACGCACAATCCGTTTTCTATGCCGCAGGGGGGATTAGAGGCGTTAAACGGAAAAGATCCGCTGGATATTTTGGCATATCAGTACGATATCGTCTGCAATGGCGTGGAATTGTCGTCGGGCGCGGTTCGCAACCATGATGTACAGATTATGGTGAAAGCTTTCGCGCTTGCAGGATATGACGAGGAGATGTTAAAGGCAAAATTTGGCGCGTTATACCAGGCGTTCCAATATGGCGCGCCGCCCCATGCGGGTATGGCTCCCGGCATTGATCGGATGCTGATGCTGCTGCGGCAGGAAGAAAACATCCGTGAAGTGATTGCCTATCCGATGAATGGCGGCGCGGAGGATCTGATGTGCGGCGCGCCCGGGGAGGTAACCGAGCGGCAGCTTCGGGAAGTGCATATAAAAGTGCGTGATTAGGAGGATTCGATAATGTCAAATAGGATTACAGATGAAACGATTGCCTATGTGGGGATTTTGGCAAAGCTGGAGCTTTCGGAGGAGGAAGTGCGGCGCGCCAAAAAAGATATGGGCGAAATGTTGGATTATATCGATAAATTAAACGAATTGGATACGTCGGGCATAGAGCCGGCGTCTCATATCTTTGCGACAGGCAATGTATTCCGTGAGGATGTGGTGACAAATGGGGACGAGAGCGGGGATATCCTTGCCAACGCTCCACGCAGGAAGGGAAACGGATTTGAAGCGCCAAAAACGATTGGATAGAGGGGGGACGATATGGGCCTGATGGATTTAACAGCCGTGGAATTGGGAAAAAAAATACAGAACAGGGAAGTTTCGGTTATGGAAGCGGTACAGGCGTCTTTAGACGCCATAAAAAAAACGGAACCGCATAGCAATGCCTTTGTGACGATAGCGGAGGAGGCCGCCATAGAGCGGGCCAAAGAAGTGCAACGGCGCATGGACGACGGGACGCTGTTTGGCGCGCTCGCCGGGGTGCCGGTGGCCGTTAAGGACAATCTGTGCACACGGGGGATACGCACGACCTGCTGCTCGAAGATACTCGCGGATTTTGTCCCGTTTTATACGGCGCAGGCAGTGCAAAATCTGGAGAATGCCGGGGCAATTGTGATTGGAAAAACCAATATGGATGAATTTGCCATGGGCAGCACGACGGAAACCTCCTATTTTGGCGCGACAAAAAATCCCTGGAAGGAGACGTGTGTGCCGGGAGGATCGTCCGGCGGCTCCTGCGCAGCGGTTGCAGCGGAAGTCTGTTCCTTTGCTCTGGGTTCCGATACCGGCGGATCGATCCGGCAGCCAAGCTCCTTTTGCGGAGTAACGGGACTGAAACCGACATATGGCACAGTATCCCGTTATGGGTTGGTGGCCTATGGATCCTCGCTCGATCAGATTGGGCCGATTGCAAAAGACGTGACGGATTGCGCGGCGATTTTGGAAGTCATCGCTTCCTATGATAAAAAAGATTCCACGTCCGTCTTGCGGAAGGATTTGAATTTTACATCCGCATTGCAAGACGACGTGAAAGGGATGAAAATCGGCATTCCCAAGGGGTATTTTGGAGAAGGCCTGGATCGAGAGGTACAAGACGCCGTCCTTGCTGCGGCCAAGATTTTAGAGGAAAAAGGAGCCATTGTGGAAGAATTTGAGCTTGGGTTGGTAGAGTATGCCATTCCGGCCTATTATGTGATCGCCTGCGCGGAAGCAAGCTCCAATCTGGCCCGATTTGACGGCGTCAAATACGGCTATCGCGCCGATACGTATGAGGGACTCCACAATATGTATAAAAAAAGCCGTTCCGAAGGCTTTGGGACAGAGGTAAAACGCCGGATTATGCTGGGGTCATTCGTCTTAAGCTCCGGTTATTACGACGCCTATTATTTAAAGGCGCTGCGGACAAAAGCACTGTTAAAACAGGAATTTGACAAAGCGTTTGCCCGTTTTGACCTGATTTTAGGGCCTGTCGCGCCGTCTACGGCGCCGCAGATAGGCAGCAGCTTAGACGATCCGATGAAGATGTACCTGGGGGATATCTATACAATTGCGGTAAACCTGGCCGGACTGCCGGGGATATCGCTGCCTTGCGGTCTGGATCATGAGGGTTTGCCGATTGGCCTGCAATTGATTGGCGATTGTTTTTGTGAAAACAAGATCCTGCGCGCGGCCTATGCTTTAGAATGCACCAGAGCGTATCGGCATAGTCCTCTGGCTTGTGGGACAATATAGGAAAGGAGGAGGGATTCGATGCCTATACAGTATGAAACCGTAATTGGCCTAGAGGTTCATGTCGAACTTGCGACAAAGACAAAGATTTTCTGCGGCTGCTCCACAGCGTTTGGCGGCGCGCCCAATACCCATACGTGTCCGGTCTGCACCGGGATGCCGGGTACGCTTCCGGTTTTAAATAAACAGGTGGTGGAATATGCGATGGCAGTCGGCCTTGCCACGAACTGCCGGATTACGCAGGACTGTAAATTTGATCGAAAGAATTATTTTTATCCGGATAATCCGCAGAATTATCAGATATCCCAGCTCTATTTGCCGATTTGCCGCAACGGGTATGTGGAGATTGAGACGGAGCGGGGCATCCGAAAAAAAATTGGGATTCATGAAATTCATATGGAAGAGGACGCCGGGAAATTGGTGCATGATGAATTAGAGGGGTGTTCGGTGGTGGATTTTAACCGCTCCGGCGTGCCATTGATTGAAATTGTTTCCGAACC
>CAOJLW010000290.1 GCA_948438565.1 uncultured Lachnospiraceae bacterium
ATCCACCATCGGCAGGATACGATCCACTTCATACGCTATATCCTCATTCAAAATGCGCAGATAAAATCTGTCGCCTTTTACCATTTGATCCAGATCCGTAAAAAGCTTTGCACTGGGAAGGCCGCGATGTCCCGACAAAACACTGTGCGTACTCTCTCCCCCAATCGGAAGCTTAGTGCCGTTTAAATGCCCTATCCCGGTATTTAACACTTCATCACCAGTCCCATGGTAAATTGAAAGCTTGACGTTGATTTTCGGGATGGTTAAATAACCCATAATACCGTCTCCGGTTACGTTGAGCGTTTTCCAATATTCCGTCCCCCGGATATCTTCCTGCCCGTCAATGCCAAAGACATCTGAAAGGATACTGTTTTGTTCAAACGTCTGGTTATAACGCCTGGCTGCTTCCCATATTTTTTCAAAATCTTCTTCCGCCATTCCACTGATTGCCGTATCATAACTGGAAATCAGTCTGGACTGTCTGTATGTATTCCATTGATTGGAAATCGTAGGGTACGCCAGAATGCCAAATCCTACCAGGAATAACATTCCGAATAAGACTGTAGACAGCTTTCTCCACATGGCCTACTCCTCCTTACTGTGGACTTTTACTGCCAGTTTTCTTTCTTTTTTATATAAAATAAAGCTAAATACTGCCGTAATGAAAATACCTACAATGACCCACAATAGATAATTGGTATGCAGACTCATATTGCCAAGCGGTATTTTCTCGTCCGCTAATAACTCCTGATTATATGGCACTCTATGCCCACGCACCAACATCCTGTGACTGTTCACGCTATAAGGCGTACACGTTAAAAGCGTAACCAGATCCTGACCATCCTCCACTTCCAACGCATGGGTATCCTCCGGTTCGACGACGGATATCTTATCCACCTCATAACAAAGGGTCTCATTTAGAATATGTAAAAGAAAATGGTCGCTTTTCTCCAATTTATCCAAATCCGTAAACAATGCCGCGCTTGGCAGTCCCCGGTGCGCAGAAATTACCGCGTGGGTATTCTCTCCTCCAACCGGCAGGGAGCTTCCTTCCAGATGTCCGGCCGCAGTCTCTAAAACTTCTTCATCGGTCGTATGAAAGATCGGAATATTGATATTAATTTTAGGAATCTCTATCGTCCCCATCACACCGTTCCCGGCAATATTCAGGCAAGACATATACGTGTCGTCCCCTTGAGCAGTTTCTACTTTCGCAAACGCATCCGGAAGGATACTCGGCAAAAGACTCTGATTATAAGCGGACGCAGCTTCTTGTTCTCTCAGGTAGTCAATTTCGCCTGCCGCTTCTTTTTCGGCGATCACCTGATCAAAATCGCTAATCAAACGTTTTTGTCTGTAATTATTCCACTCGTTTGCCACAAGCGGATACAGCAGCAGGGAGAAACCGGCCAAAAATAATATCACTATACCAATTTTGCTCGTTTTCTTCTTCATCCGGACTCTCCTTGTTGTTGTATGTTTTCTGGTTTTTTGATTCCGGGGCAATTACAACCCCGGAATCACACAATGGTAACTATGTAAGATTATTTCACTGATTTTCTACGGCTTGCAAAGAATAAGCCTGCTGCAATTACCATGATTAAGCATCCGCCAATTGTAAAGATCGTTGTACCGATACCACCGGTTGACGGAAGGTTGGTCAATTTGGTATTTTTAAAGCCGAACGGATTGCTTGGCGTATCTGCCGTATTGATAAATTCTGTTTCCCCAGTCTCAATGTCATAACCATAATGCGTAATAGTCTGAGATTCGCCTTCACCCATAACAACTTCATATCCTGTCAATACATCTTCTAAATTCGTCTCCGGATCCAGTGCATAGGTTGCATTAATGCGAACTTTAACCGGAGTCGTATTCAAAGAATATCCTGCCGGAGCCTTTGTCTCTACCAAGTAATAATCTACTCCGTCATCCAATCCGACAATCTCCAGACGACCATTTTCATCTGTTACAAATGTATTCTTTCCCGTCTTATCTGCAAATACTGCCCCATCTGCGCTGCCAATGTGAAGCTGGAATTCTGCGCCCGCAAGGAACTGTGGTTCGCCGTCTTTTTTCACAACTTCACCCGGTGTTTCCGTATACTGAATATTGCCTTTATCGTCAATTTTTACAAATTCACCTGTCGGATGAGAAGATTCAGAACCCTTCCATCCGGAAACAGTTGTGTCGATACCAAATGTATAGTGTTTGGTTTCTGTCTCTTTGTGATTGGATTTGTTCTCCGTATCTGTATTATTGCTGTAATCCAATTCCGCTTTATTGTTCATTCTGTCTACGTTCACCAATGTCGTGCTTGTAACCTTTGCAAAATATTCGATAATGATCTTATTGTTGGAATTCGCAATGAGGAATTCATCTCCCAAGTCTGTTACCGTAAACGATTTTTCTTTTGCATCAATCGCATCTTGGATCGCTTTCTGCGCAATACCCTGTACATACTCATTCTCAGCCGCTGTTTCTGCATCTGCGCCTACTTTTACAACAACCGGATGTTGATCATCCAGAACAAAATCAAGTCCTGTCAACGTATCCTTGATAGAATATTGAATTTCTTTTCTGTCTGCCGTATAAGCCGGGATATCTGCCGTAACGGTAAATTTTAAGATATCGCCAAACTGTGTGCCAACTACATTGGTATCTTTTGGATCCATTGCGGATTCAGCCGTTTTTTGATGTTAGGCTCATCTTTCTTCAGATAGGTTCCTTCTTCGCCAAGCCAAGTGTTTGTGTCAAGATTTAATGTACCGTACTCTTTTCCGTCTGGCGTCTGGTTTACGCTGATAATTGCAGGATTGTAGATATAGCTCTTTGCGCCGTTTACCACTACTAACCATGTGCCTAATCCTAAATCAGCGCAGGTATAGGAGCCATTCTCCTGTTTTGTAAATGTTGCGCTGCCGTTTTCAATTGCTGTCAGATCTTTCAGCCTGTTATAATATAAATTCTGTACGTCACTGGAAGAAGGGGAAAGCGTTGGATGCTGTCCGTCAACTTCTTTCTTGGTAATTGTGCCTGGCAATACTTCCTCGTAATATCCATCAGCATGATATTTAATAATCTGATAGGC
>CAOJLW010000291.1 GCA_948438565.1 uncultured Lachnospiraceae bacterium
AGGTTGTTCCACTGTTTGGTTGTCAAAGTGCGGTTTCTTTCGCTCTCGCTGTTTTTGCGACAGCTTGTACATAATACAACATAGTTTTTGTTTTGTCAAGAAGTTTTTTACTTTTTTGACAAAAAACGGAGAAGGAGGGATTTGAACCCTCGCGCCGGTCACCCGACCTATACCCTTAGCAGGGGCACCTCTTCGGCCACTTGAGTACTTCTCCAAAGTCATGTCTTTCCAATATAAAATTGCGTCATCACATTACGAACAACGCATAAATGATGATACTACAACCGTTCCAGCTTGTCAAGAACTTTTTTCCAAAATTCTGGATAAAAAATACGTGGGGAATTCTGAATGAACGATCGTCTACCTGGGACGGGGTATTTATCGTTTACTAGATTCGGAGCTAAGGGGTTCTAAAGCATCCGATTTTGGACTTTGAAAACGGACGCAGCCGCCGCAAAACGCGCCATACAGGCGCTTTGCGGCTTTTCCGGGCATCCATGCCCGGAAATTGCTGATGAGATCGCGGATGCTTAAGAACCCCTAAACTCCTACATCACGCATACGATAAATACCCCGTCCCAGTCAGAGTACTTTTTGGCGATCGCTACGTTGTTTCCTTTGGGTTTAAGGGTTGTGGTTTGGCGTCATGGTTTTCCACTTGTTTTTATCGTTTACAGTTTTGCTGTCTCTATGCATATTTTTTAAAAGCTTTGCTCTTGGCAAACAAAGGCCAATTTATCCGCAACGGATAAATTGGCCTTTGTTTTAATCTGTCACATAGGGCATTAACGCAATATGACGAGCCCTTTTAATTGCAACGGTAAGCGCTCTTTGATGCTTCGCGCAGTTTCCGGTAATCCTTCTCGGCAGGATTTTACCTCTTTCTGAAATATACCTCTTTAATTTGTTGGTATCTTTGTAATCGATCACATTATCTTTGCCACAGAATACGCATACTTTTTTTCTTCTATGCACCGGTCTTCTTTTGAAAGAACCGCCCTCTTTATTAAAAGCCATTTTTTTACCTCCTGTCTGATTGTCTATCTCGATCTAAACTATATTATTTTTTTAATTAAACGGCAGCTCCTCATCAATTCCATCCGGAATGTTCATGAAACCGTCTCCTGCCGCAACGCTTGGCGAAGGCCTGTCTATTGGAGCAAAACCGGCATTCCCGTCGCTTACAGCCTTGCTTTCCGCAAATTCCTGCTCTTCCACAACCACGTCTGTGGTATAGACCTTTTGTCCGTCTTTATTTGTATAACTCCCGGTCTGGATTCTGCCGGTAATCGCAATTTTAATCCCTTTGCGTAAATATTTTTCTGCAAACTCTCCCTGGCGTCCAAAGGCTACGCATCCGATAAAATCCGCCGTCTGCTGATCATTGTCGCGCCGAAACCTTCTGTCAACCGCCAAGGTATACCTTGCCACTGCCATCGCCTGCTCCCCTTGAGAGTAACGAATTTCCGGATCTCTTGTCAAGCGTCCCATAAGAATTACTTTATTCATTTATTTTCCTCTTTTCTTTTTATGCCTCGTCTTTTCTAACGCATAAGAAACGAAGAATGTTATCCATGATACGAACATGCTGTTCTATCTGTGCCGGAACCGTTGCATCCGCTTCAAACTGGATAAAATAATAAAAGCCTTCTCTCATTTTCTGGACTTCATAAGCTAACCTTTTCTTGCCCCAGTCTTCCACTTCCGTCACTACGCCGCCAAAGCGCGTAATGTACTCTTTCGCTTTTTCTAACGTTGCCGTTCTGACATCATCTTCGATTTTTGCATTTACAACAAGCGCTAATTCATATTTGTTCATGCAATTGTACCTCCTTTTGGTCTCTGGCCCCCTATCTACAACAGGGAGCAAGGAATTAATAGTTTTTCACAAGTAGGTATAGTACCACAATTTTCAGTTGGAATCAAGCGGTTTTCGGATTTCTTTTAGATTTTTTTGAACCAAGCTTCGCGGGATCATAATCTGGCGACCGCATCCTGCGCATTTTAATCGAAAATCTGCCCCGACCCGCAAAATTTCCCATTCAAAGCTTCCACATGGATGCTTTTTCTTTAGCTTTACAATATCTCCAATCGCAAACTGCATAACGCCCCCCTTTTTGGCTTATCTCCTATAGATCGATCTGAGATAACACTTCCCCGATTTTGCCCTCTATTCTCAAATCCGCTCTGCTATCTAATGGCGTCGTCGCTCGGTTGATCAAAACCAGTTTGTTGCCGCGGTAATAATCTACAAGTCCTGCTGCCGGATATACGGCCAGAGACGTGCCGCCAATTATCAAAATATCCGCCTGGGCGATACTATGAATGGATTCCCTGATCGTACGGTCGTCCAACCCTTCTTCATACAACACAACGTCCGGTTTTATCGTACCTCCACAATGATTGCACAACGGACAATCCGTACTGTTTAATATGTATTCGGCGTCAAAAAATTTGCCGCATTTTTGGCAGTAATTTCTGTGTACGCTTCCATGAAGCTCCAATACGTTCCGACTGCCAGCGGCCTGATGGAGGCCATCAATATTCTGTGTAATCACTGCTTTTAGTTTTCCCGCTTCTTCTAATTCCGCTAATTTTTTGTGCGCCGCGTTCGGACGTGCCGTAAGGCAAAGCATCTTATTCCTGTAAAATCGATAAAATTCAGCCTTATTATTCAAATAAAAAGAATGGCTAAGGATCGTTTCCGGCGGATAATCGTATTCCTGGTTATATAGTCCGTCCACGCTTCGAAAATCCGGAATCCCACTTTCTGTAGACACGCCGGCGCCGCCAAAAAACACAATATTATCGGATTCTTTTACCCATTGTATCAATTGCTCTATCTGTTTCATCTTGCACCTCCATCTGCTTTGTCCCGATTATAATACACACTTTCGCGAATTACAACCGGCAGATAACGGAAAGCCAACTTGGATCAATCAAATAAAAACACACTGCCGCAAGGCATTCCCGGGTATCTTTGTACCCTGACCTTTTCGGCAGCGCGTTGCAATTGCGGGGGTAGGATTTGAACCTACGACCTTCGGGTTATGAGCCCGACGAGCT
>CAOJLW010000292.1 GCA_948438565.1 uncultured Lachnospiraceae bacterium
AAAGCCATAATCCCCGGCCACGTCCGATTGACCTTCGTGCGCCTTCTGCAAAAAACCGCTGTCTGTATACCAGCCTGCAAAATTATAACCCTCTCTTTCCGGGATATCCGATATGTCCGTCACATCCCCCGGAAATACTCCTCCATTCAAATAGTACCGTATCCGGCCTTCCTCCTGTAAAACGGCTTTTCGTGGCTCCCCAACCACTTTGCCAAACGTATGCGCTTTTGAGAGAATCGGATCCTGGATTAGAAACATAAGAATCAACAATACGGCAAACCATTTCCTTTTCTCCTTCTCCATCTTTATGCCCCATTCCTTTGTATAGTCTATTTTGCCATATCAAACGGCAGATAAAAGGCGTGGTTCTTTCTGCCCCCCTGCAAAAAGAACCACTGTATTTGTTTTCCGTAATAGTTTATTTCATTATCGGCAATTTATTCCCCGCCGTCGAGTTTGCTGGCCCTTGCCTGGATTTCCTTCTCCTGAATTTCAGACGGAGCCTGTTCGTATCTTGCAAATTCATAGGAATAGTCGCCGGCGCCCCCAGTCATGGAACGCAAATCGGTATTGTAGCCAAATAATTCCATGCTCGGCACATCTGCAATAATCTCCTGCTTGCCGCCGTCCACTGGGTTCATGCCTAACACTCTGCCGCGCCGTTTATTTAAATCACCCATAATATCACCGGTATAGGAATCCGGAACGAGCACCTTTAAGGATACAATCGGCTCTAACAATACCGGAGACGCTTCTAAGAAGCCTTTCTTAAACGCCTGTCGGGAAGCCGTTTTAAACGCCATTTCGGAAGAGTCTACCGGATGGTAGGAGCCGTCGTAAAGCACCGCTTTCACGCCCACAACCGGATAGGCGGCCAAAGGCCCTTTCACAACGGCTTCCTGCACGCCTTTTTCAACGGCCGGGAAGTAATTTTTGGGAACGGCGCCGCCTACGACAATCTGTTCAAACAGATACGCCTGCTCTAAATCGCCGGACGGTTCAAACGTCATCTTAACGTGACCATATTGGCCATGGCCGCCGGACTGCTTTTTATATTTATATTCCACATCCGATTTTTTACGGATTGTTTCGCGGAACGCTACCTTTGGTTTGGAAAGATCGATCTCAATCTTATATTTATTCAATAATTTACTGGCCACAACTTCCAAATGCTGTTCGCCCATGCCATAGAGCAGGGTCTGTCCATTTTGGCTGTCGTTGACGGATTTTAATGTCAAATCCTCTGCCATCAGCTTCTGCAAAGCCTGAGAAATCTTGTCCTCATCCCCTTTATTTTTAGCCTGGTACCTCATATGGGTATATGGGGTCGGCATCTTGGCCGGAATATAATGAATCGGAGAAGCCTTTGTGGACAGGGAGTCCGTTGTAGAGGTATTGTTGAGCTTGGCTAATGCGCCGATATCTCCGGCATGGAGCTCTTTCACTTCTTCTGTTTTATTGCCCTTTAACACATAGAGCTTGCCAATCTTTTCTTCTGTGTTCTTCTGATAATTAAACAGGATGTCGTCCGTCTTTAATACGCCGGAATTGACCTTGATCAAAGAGTATTTTCCAATGAACGGATCCACAATCGTCTTAAACACATACGCTGATTTTGCTTTCGAAAAATCATAATCCGCCTGATAGACCTCGTTGGTCTTGGCGCTGATGCCGGCGCAGGTTTTCTTATCTGGGCCTGGGAAATATTTTACAATATCAACCAACAGCGTATAGACGCCCCTGGCCAGGATATTCGACCCCATCAATACCGGAACAATGCTCCCTTCGGCCACATTGACACGGAGCGCCTGACGGATTTCATCCTCGGAGAATTCCTCTCCGCTGAAAAAACGATCCATCAGTTCTTCGCTTGTCTCCGCAACGGCTTCCATTAGCTCGTCCCGATAAACCTCCAGGTTTTCTCTGGAATAGGCCGGCACGTCGATTTTTTCGACATCCCCTTTGTCTGTCCAGCGTTTTGCCCTCTGCTGCAGTACATTGACATATCCGACAAACTGCCCGTTCTCACGGATTGGCAGATGGAACGGAGCGATCTTCTTGCCGTACAGCTCCCGCAGATCTTCAATGACCTGGCGGTAGCTCGCCTCATCGATGTCCATATCCGTCACAAAGACCATTTTGGGAAGCTTGTATTTTTCACAGATCTCCCAGGCCTTTTTGGTCCCGACTTCCACCCCGGCTTTGCCGGATACGACAATAATCGCCGCGTCCGCTACGGACGCCGCTTCTTCGACTTCACCTACAAAGTCAAAATATCCGGGTGAATCCAAAATATTAATCTTGGCATCTTCCCATAAAATCGGAACTACCGAGGTACTGATAGAAAACAGACGCTTTGTCTCTTCCTTATCATAATCGCTGATTGTATTGCCGTCGCTTACTTTTCCCATACGGCTGGTCATCCCAGATAAAAAAGCCATCGCTTCAACCAGGCTGGTCTTGCCACAGCCCCCATGTCCAAGCAGCACTACGTTGCGAATCTTGTCAGTTGTGTAAACATTCATAGAAAATCCTCCAATCTGGTTCGTAACAGAAATCTCTGTTTTTTATGTATAGTTACATTGTACTAAATTTCACAAAGTATTACAACTATTTTATACAGTTTAAACAGATTTTATCAAACACATTTACTTTAACACTTTAAAGCATTGACTTTACTGTTAAAACAAGATATGATTAAATACAAATAGTATTTTGAATCAGGGAGGGATTTCATATGTCAGTCAAACGACTTGGCTTTATCGGCTTAGGCTTAATCGGCGGCTCTATTGCCAAAACAGCCAAACGGATTTATCCGGATATCCGGATCCTTGCTTTATCTGGCCATTCATCTACCATTGCGCAGGCTTATCAAGAAGGCCTAATCGAAAATCAGGAAAACGCTTCCATTGAGGCGTTTGCCGGTTGCGATTATATTTTCCTCTGTACGCCCGTGCAGCAGAGCCTTAGCTACTTGACGCAGTTAAAAAGCGTCTTAACCGACGACTGTATCCTAACCGACGCCGGCAGCGTCAAAGGCGATATCCACCAAGCCGTG
>CAOJLW010000293.1 GCA_948438565.1 uncultured Lachnospiraceae bacterium
TCCTCTCATGCCGCAAGAAAGAAGGCTTATCGATGATCGCTCATACATAACCCTTCTTTCCTCTAAAACCTATTTATTTTGATACATTTCGTTGTAATATTTCTGATAATCCCCGCTTGTGACATTTTCCATCCAGTCTCCGTGCTCAAAATACCACGCGATCGTCTTACGGATCCCCTCTTTAAACATCGTCTCCGGTTCCCAGCCAATCTCGCGTTTGATTTTGTCCGGTGCAATGGCGTATCTCCTGTCATGCCCCTTGCGATCTTGTACATACGTAATCAAATCCTTGCTGACAAGCTCCCGCCTTTTATCATCCTCCGGAAGCATCTCAAGCAGCGTCTCAATAATAATATGGACGATTTCAATATTCTGCTTCTCATTGTGGCCGCCAATATTATAGGTTTCGCCTAAACGTCCCTGCTCCATCACCATATCGATACCCTTGGCGTGATCGTCCACATACAGCCAGTCACGGACATTTTTGCCGTCCCCATAGACCGGAAGCTTCCTGCCATGCAGCGCATTGTTGATAATGAGTGGAATCAGCTTTTCCGGAAATTGGTACGGTCCATAGTTATTGGAACAATTCGTAATATTGGCCGGAAAATGATACGTATCCATATAGGCCTTTACCAAAAAGTCCGAGGACGCCTTACTCGCAGAATAGGGACTGTGCGGAGCGTATGGAGTCGTCTCGTAAAAATACCCCCCGTCCTCTTCCAGGGAGCCATAGACTTCGTCGGTAGACACGTGCAAAAATTTCTTGCCCTCCCGATATGTGCCGTCCGGCAATTCCCAGGCGGCCCGCGCACAATTCAGCATCACTGCCGTCCCAAGCACATTCGTCTTGACAAAAACCTCCGGCGCCATAATGCTCCGATCCACATGGCTTTCCGCTGCAAAATGCACCACACGGTCAATATCGTTTTCCTCAAAAATCTTGGAAATGGCTTTGCTATCTGTAATATCCGCTTTTACAAACGTATAATTATCCCTGCCTTCCACTTCCTTTAAATTCTCTAAATTACCTGCATAGGTCAAAACATCCACATTGATAATCCGGATCCCGTCACCATATTTACGGAACATATAATGGATATAATTCGAACCAATAAAACCTGCACCGCCAGTTACCAGATAAGTCCTCATAAGGTAAAAATCCTCCTTCCATTTTTTGCCAGACTCACAAGAATTACCACATTATAGCATCTTATACTCCAAATTACAAGATTTCTAACGGACAAACACCTTCAAATACACTCCGGCCGCAAAATTCCGTAATTTACGAATACGCACGCTTCGCCTGACATCTCTGTCTGAGAGCTTTAGCTCCCGTTTGAATTTCTGCACCAGATGTATATGCTCTCTGACATAGGCGTCCGTCTTATCCCCTGCCATCACTTCCCCGGTATTAGAATCATTCCGCACTCGGAAATAATTTAACGGCTCATGGATAATATAGACGTCCCCCATACATGCAAGCCTTACCCAAAAATCATAATCCAAAATATACGTATACCATGGATCAAAACCGCCCGCCCGCTCCATTGCGCTTCTGCGGAATGTATTGGCCAACGGCGCGCCAAAATAATTCTTGACAAACAAGCCTGCCCGGGCAATTTTTTTGCCGTTCACCAGACCGCTTTCCTTATAGCGTTTATAGAAACCCTTTTGCTTTCCGTTTAAATCAAACAATCGGGTATCGCTTTCCGCAAGCACGGCCGTCGGGTAATCGCGTAACGCTTTTACTTCTTTCGCCAGACAATCTTTTGCCAGCATATCGTCCGCGCAAATCAATTTAATAAATTCCCCGCTGCATCTTTTCAGACAATGATTCCAGTTGCCCGACATACCCAGATTCTTCTCATTTTTGTATAATTTAATCCGATCGTCCCGGATTTTTTCGATTACTTCCACCGTATGATCCGTAGATTTATCATCACAGATCACAAGTTCCAGATTGGGATAGGTCTGGTTTAAAATCGAATCAATCGTTTCTTTGATATATGCCGCATTGTTGTACGCAGGAATGCATACGCTGACCAATGGTTCCATATATGCCTCCCTCTTATTAACCGCCGATTTTATCGTTTTGCATCTCTTTCATATAGACATCCAGGGCGTCTTTCCAGTCCGCCATCCGAAACGCGTCTTTTGCCACCAGACGCAGCATATAGTTATCCAGTACGGAATAGGCCGGACGCTTAGCTGGAGAATTATACTCCTCTGTCGTAACATACTGAACCTTGGTGTCTTTTCCGGCTTTTTTAAAGATTTCCACGGCAAAATCCGCCCAGCTGCACTGTCCTTCGCACGTTGCATGATATGTCCCGTAATTTTCCGTCGGCTCTAAAAAATGAATCATCTTGGCCAGCTCCACCGCGCTGGTAGGAGAACCGAACTGATCCGATACAACCGTAATCACGTCGTGCGTTTCCGAAAGCTTTAACATCGTTTTGACAAAATTCTTGCCGTCGCCATACAGCCATGCGGTACGGAGTATAAAATGCCTGGAAGAAAATTCTTTGACAAAATTTTCCCCTTCCCATTTGGTTTTGCCATAGGCGCTGATTGGACCTACTTCGTCAAATTCTGTCAACGGCTTGGGGGAAGTCCCCGGAAAGACATAATCCGTCGAGACATGGATCAGTTTCGCCCCGACTTTGTCCGCCGCAATACTCAGATTCCTTGGGCCGATGGCGTTGATTTGATAAGCCAGATCCCACTGTTGTTCACAGGCGTCTACATTGGTATGCGCCGCGCAATTGATAATCACATCCGGTTTCGTCTGTTCTACCAGAGCAAGGACGGCTTCTACGTCCGTAATATCCAGTGGGGTGACGCCATCCCCCGCCACATCGGTATTGATAAATTCTACGGCTTCCCCGGCATATTCCTGATTGATTGCCCTTCCAAGCTGGCCGTTGCAGCCGGTCACTAAAAATTTTTTCATCCAAACACCCTTTCTTTAAGAGGAATTTATAACATACGGTTCAACAAAAACAATCCCCGAACCACCCAATTGTCTAAAACGCTTTGGCGGTA
>CAOJLW010000294.1 GCA_948438565.1 uncultured Lachnospiraceae bacterium
TTCACGCAAAATCGGCATAAAATTCCCTGCAAAAGAGTTACTCCTGCCAACCGTTTTCGTCCCTACAATCTGCTCTATGGGAATCTGCACCAGACCAAGCGGCGCCTCGGAATAAGAACCCTTGGCCGGCATAATATCATCCAAAACCTGTAAGGTCGGTTTGGTGCCGCGGAGCATCCGCATCTGATAATCTTTTTTCCCGGCTTTGAACGCTTTGCTGTAATCCTCTTTCCCCATGATATCCTCCCTGACAAGCTATCTGTCCCCTTCGGCTCCAAAACCTAAAAACAGCTATCCGGAAAAATCCAAATAGCCGTCTGAAGTCTAACATCCTATTATACCCTAGATAAATATTCACCGGACCTTGTATCAATCTTAATGACATCGTCCTGCTCTACAAACAACGGTACATACACGGTAGCGCCTGTCTCAACCACCGCCGGTTTTGTAGCGCCCGTCGCCGTATCCCCTTTAAACCCTGGTTCTGTTTCCGTAATTTGCAGTTCCACAAACAATGGCGGCTCTACCGCAAATACATTCCCTTTATGGGAACATACCTTCACCATTTCATTCTCTTTTACAAATTTTAACGCATCGCCAATATCATTCTTGCTCAACGCAATCTGATCATAGGTCTCTACATCCATGAAATAGAACAAATCTCCATCTGCATATAAATATTGGTAATCTTTTCTGTCAATATGCGCCGGTGGGCACTTCTCAGTAGGACGGAACGTCTTTTCCACGATGCCGCCGCTTTTAATATTTTTTAGCTTTGTCCTGACAAACGCCGCCCCTTTCCCTGGTTTCACGTGCTGGAATTCAATGATTTGAAAAATATTACCCTCTAACTCAATGGTAATACCATTTCTAAAATCGCCTGCTGAAATCATAAATTTTCCTCCTTCATAGTTCGCTAATCTCCTGGAATCCCCCTAGTACAGCACACTAGATTTAACCACTTGTACAATTTTATAATAAAAGCATTGATATTTCAACCTTTTTTTCCATAAAATTCAAAGTCCGCACAATTCGGCCAAACGGTTTATTTTCGCTCCCGTTCCTCCAATTCGTCAATTAACGCCAGACGTTTTTCATGCCTTCCGCCCAAAAACTCTGCGTCCAAATACGCTTTTACAATCTCTTTTGCCAACTCGGCGCCGACAATACGCGCTCCAAACGCAATGATATTTGCATTGTTGTGCTCCTTGGTCAGCCTTGCCGTAGCCGTGTCCGAGCATACGGCTGCGCGTATCCCCTTGACCTTATTGGCGGCAATCGAAATACCGACCCCTGTCCCACATATTAAAATTCCGCAGTCCGCTCTGCCTTCGGCGACCGCTCTTGCTACCTTTTCTCCATATTCTGGGTAATCGCAGCTCTCCAATGTATCGGTTCCATAATTGTCCGCATCATGCCCTAATTCCTGGACATACGCTAAAATCTGTTCCTTCAATTCGACCGCTGCATGGTCATTTCCTATTGCAATTCTCATCCGTATCCTCTCTTCCGCTGTTTTACTTTGTTTTCCTCAAATAAAAAAATAATACTATTTTTTCAAAATAACGTTTGAGCACAATCTGAATTTCTTCTTTGGGGTTGATCGGCTTAACTAAAATCGATCGGATTCCTGTCAAATTTGCCCCCGCTATATCGGTAAAAATCTGATCGCCGATAAAAACCGTATTGCTGCAATCCGTATGCATCAACTCCATGGCGCGCCGATAGCTTGTCGGACTCGGTTTTTTGGCTTTGAAAATATAGCGCGCCTTAACTTTATCGTTAAACAGGCGTACTCTCGGCTCTTTGTTGTTGGAAAGCAACACGCAATGGAACCCGAGCTTGCGCAGATGGACAAACAACTCCATGGCGCGGTCATCCGCAGGCGCCCCATGCGGCACTAAGGTATTGTCAATATCAAAAATCAATCCCCGGTAGCCTTCGGCGTATAATTGGCTGTAATCAATCTGATAGGCGGATGCATAATAATCGGATGGATATAATATGTGTTTCATATATGGCTCCTTGTGATTTGTTGTCAAAAACACGAAATTACAACACATCTACTTATCCAAAATCTTTTTTAACTCATCCATAAACGTATTGACGTCTTTAAATTCCCGATATACAGACGCAAACCGGACATAAGCCACCGCCTCTAACCCGCTGAGCTTGTCCATAACGATTTCACCGATTACCGAACTGGATATCTCCTGTTCTTCCCGGTTAAAAATTTCCGTCTCAATATCATCTACCAGCCGGTCAATCTGCCCTGCGGAAACAGGACGCTTATGGCAGGCACGCAGGATGCCCGCCTCTATTTTGGAACGGTCATATTGTTCCCTATTGTTGTCTTTTTTAATTACAATTAACGGGATCGTTTCCACTTTTTCATATGTAGTAAAACGTTTTCCGCATACGTCGCACAAACGCCGGCGTCGAATCGAGCTATTGTCGTCCGCCGGACGCGAATCGATCACCCTTGTATTTTCACTGCTGCAATATGGACATTTCATCGGCAATCCCCCTATAACTTTCTTCTACAGTCATCCTCCCTGATCTCCACCAGAATAATATCCGAACCGATACGGACAATGCATTTCCAGGGTATACAAAACTCAAATTCATGACCAAACATACCAAAAAACTTGCATGGGCCAGGTACAATAATCGCCTGGATACACCCCGATTGTTCGTCTAATTCTATATCCACTACATTACCCAGGCATTTACAATCACAGACATTGATGACTTCTTTTTCCTGAAATTCACAAAATCGCATTGACAGGCCTTTTTTTTATTCTCTTTTAGTCTATTCCAAACGATTTTGTCCTATGCCCTAGACATTAAAACGAAACAGCATCACATCTCCGTCTTTCACGATATAATCTTTTCCTTCCAGTCCCACAATTCCTTTTTCTTTGGCTGCGGATAAGCTCCCGCAGTCCAACAGATCCTGGTAATTGACAACCTCGGCGCGGATAAACCCCCGTTCAAAATCCGTATGGATTTTCCCGGCTGCCTGCGGCGCTTTCGTCCCTTTG